>JBFWNO010000015.1:0-38302 GCA_050251015.1 Planctomycetota bacterium | reverse complement strand
GCCGAGCAACTGGCCGGGATATTTCTCGGGAGGAGGCCGTGGTGATTGTCCGCAACATCCGGGACTTCATCCTCACACTCAAGGAGGTGGACTCATGAATGTCGTGATTTGGGCACGGGTTTCATCTAGGGAACAGCGCGAGGGTTATTCCATCGACGCCCAGCTTCGCGCCTGCCGGGAACTCGCCACCAAGAACTCTTGGAAGGTCGTCAAGGAATTCGAGATCGCCGAGTCGGCCAAGCGAGGCGTGGACCGCGTGGCTTTCAACGAGATGTATTCCTGGGTCAAGGGCAACGCCAAGAAGCTCGGGATCAAGATGGTGGTCAGCCACAAGCTAGACCGCATCTGCCGCAACATGCGCGATGCCGTGAAGATGCAGGATCTCGAGGATGCCTGCGAGGTGAAGCTCGGGTTTGTGGAGAACCACTTCGGGGCCGGAGCCGCCGGGATGTTTTCCTTCAACATCATGGCCGCCGTCGCCCAATACTACTCCGACAACCTCCGCTCCGAGGTCATCAAGGGCATCGACGAGAAGGTGCGCCAGGGCTGGCCCTCGGGTCACGCCGCCTTCGGCTACATGAATACCGACAACAAGGATGAGCCCGTGGTAATCCACCCCGAAAAGGGCCCCACCGTGGTCCGCATCTTCGAGCTCTATGCCACGGGGAAGTACACATTCAAGAGCCTGGCCAACAAGCTCCAGAGCGAAGGACACTACTACCAGACTTCCACGCCTCGTTTTGGGCGCACCGGTCTGTCCTTTTTCCTCAACAACCGCTTCTACATCGGGGAGCTCGAGCGCGGCGGCGTGGTCTACCCGGGCAAATTCAAGCGCCTCATTGACCACAAGCTGTGGACACGGTGCCAGGAGGTCCTCCACGGGCGCAACAAACGCAAATCCAGCCACGGATATGCCCTCGCCGGTAGCCTCATCCAATGCAAGCACTGCGGCTGGTCGCTGACGGGCGAGCGCATTGGGCGAAAACTCAGCGATGGGTCAGTCCGGGAGCATTTTTACTACAAGTGTGGAAACCCCGAATCATCGAAACACGGCAAGGTCCGGATCAAGGCCGACCTGCTGGAGGAAAGCATCGCCCAGAAACTGGACACCCTGCGCCTACCCGACCAGGAGGTCATGGACTGGTTCCGCGAAGCCATCCGCGAGGTGATGACCGACAAGAACCGCGTAGAGGCCCACCTGGCAAAGACTTTGAAGCGCAGGCTCGCTGACCTGGGTGCCATGAAGAAACGCCTCCTGGATGCCTATTTGACCGGCACGGTGGAGAAGGATGTCTACAACACCAAGCTCGCCGAGCTCAACCGCGAGCTTGCGCAGGCCGAAACCGAGCTGGGGGAGGCAACTGGATTTGAACCGGGAGCCGCCGAAACTGTGCTGAAAATCTTCGATTACAGTCAGAATTTGGGTGATCTGTGGCGGCGTTCGAATGTGGAGAAGAAACGCGAGATTTTGGAATCGTGTACTTCGAACCGAGTGATTATCGACGCAACCCTAGACGTGACATGGAGATGCCCGTTCGACGAAGTCGCAAAATGGGGCATTTTGAGAAATGGTCGGGGCGAGAGGATTTGAACCTCCGGCCTCTGCGTCCCGAACGCAGCGCTCTACCAGGCTAAGCCACGCCCCGACTTGGGATTCCCCCGGGAAACGCGGGGATTATAGCAAGGGCCATCATGGGCCCCGCCGGCTTTATCCCTCAAGCTCCACGAGAAGTTCTCCTGCCGCCACCGTGGCCCCGGGATTGACCTTCACGGCCTTCACGCGGGCCGGTCCTTGGGCCGTGATCTCATTCTGCATCTTCATCGCCTCAAGCACCAGGAGCACCGATCCCTTCTCCACCGCATCGCCCGGTTTCACATTCACAGAAAGGACAAGACCGGGCATCTGGGCCTTGACCAAGCCGCCACCGGCATTCTTCTTCCTGGCCCCCCCCGCCTTCTCCAGTTCGCGGGCCGTCTCATCCACCACACTGAAGGGATGCACCCGGCCATCCATGTGGATCTCGACTCCCTCGTCGCAGGGCTCCACGGTGACATCATGACTGCGGTGCCCGAGGAGCACGCTGTAAAGATGGCCATGGGAGATCTCCCGCACATCCACACGGAGAGTCTTGCCCTTGTGGGTCAGGTCGAGGGTGCCGTCGGCGTTCTCGGACACCACGATCTCATGCTCACGCCCTTCGGAGACGGCGAAATATTTCATCGCCATCTCCCCAATTGATCGAACAAACCGGCCTGCCTCCAACCCGAGTGGCCCCTGCCACTCTCACTCCCCGAGGCCGGAGCCTGGCGCGGGGCCTTGCGTTTGAGGTGCGCCAGGGCCACGGCACAGAGAGCGGCATCCGTGAGTGTGTCCTCATCCGGGGCAGCGGCACGCTTCACAAAATCCTCAAGCCAGCGGGTGTGGAAGTTGAAGGAGCGGAAATCCTTGTCGTCAGCCAGCTGGAGGAAGACGGGGAGCGAGGTCTTGATCCCGGTGGCGTGGAACTCCTGCACGGCCTGGCGGAGCCTTTCCACCGCGTCATCCCTCGTGGCGCCCCAGACCACAAGCTTCGCCACCATCGGATCGTAATAGAGGCCGATCTCCTGCCCCTCGTAGAGACTGGAGTCGAAGCGCACATGCGCCCCGCCGGGAGCCTGGAGCGACGAGATCACGCCGGTGCTGGGCGAGAAGTTGTTGTGGGGATCCTCGCAACAGACGCGGATCTGGATGCTGTGCCCCCTGGACACCACATCCTTCTGGGCAAAGGACAGCTTCTCTCCCAGGGCCACCCTCAACTGCTCCCGCACAAGATCAAGGCCCGTGACCATCTCGGTGACGGTGTGCTCCACCTGCAGGCGGGTGTTCATCTCGATGAAATAGAACTTGCGGTCCGGACCCACCAGGAATTCCATGGTACCCGCCCCCACATAGCCGATCGACAGCGCGGCCTTCACCGAGCACTCCGTCATGGCCTTCCTGAGCTCCGGGGTCACAAAAAGCGACGGGGTCTCCTCCACCAGTTTTTGGCTGCGGCGCTGCAGCGAGCATTCCCTCTCATTCAGGTGCACCCCGTTCCCGTGTGCATCGGCGAAGACCTGGATCTCCACGTGGCGGGCGGGGTAGATCACCTTCTCAAGGTAAAGCGCACCGTCCCCGAAGGCCTTCTGGGCCTCCGAGGAAGCCTGGCGGAAGGAGGCTTCCAGATCCTCCTCTTTCTCCACGCGGCGGATGCCCTTGCCACCGCCGCCCGCGCGGGCCTTGAGCATCACGGGGTATCCCACTGTTTTGGCCACCTTCCGGGCCTCCTCCGCACTGTTCACGGCCCCTTCGGAACCGGGCACCATGGGCATGCCCGCAGCCTTCATCAGGCGCCGGGCCTCCGTCTTGTCGCCCATCGACTTGATGGCCGAGGGGGGCGGCCCGATGAACACCAGGCCCGCATCCATCACGGCCTGGGCAAACTCGGCCCTCTCGCTGAGGAATCCATAGCCGGGGTGGATAGCCCCCGCCCCCGTGGCCTTGGCGGCGGCGATCAGCTTGTCGATCCTGAGGTAGCTTTCAAGCGAGGTCTTTCCCCCAAGGGCCACGGCCTCGTCGGCATGGCGCACGTGCAGGCTCTCCCTGTCGGGCTCGCTGTACACGGCCACGCTCGCAAGGCCCATCTCCCGGCAGGCCCGGATGATCCTGAGGGCAATCTCGCCCCGGTTGGCAATCAATACTTTCGAAAATGGATGTGAATTCATGGTAGGGGCGATCCTTGGGTCGCCCGCATATTATCGGGCGGGGCAAGCCCCGCCCCTACCCTGAACATAGAACCCTCCCCCTCTTGGGGGGAGGGCAGGGTGGGGGGCTTCCTCACAGGGGAATGTTCCCGTGCTTCTTCGGCGGATTGCGGTCGCGCTTGTTCTTGAGAAGGCTGAGGGCCCTAATCAGCTTGGGGCGGGTCTGCCGGGCCTCGATCACCTCGTCCACATAGCCCCGCGCCGCAGCCTGGTAGGGGTTGGCGAAGGCGGCGGCATACTGATCCGCCAATTCCTTGGTCTTGGCCACCGGATCCTTGGCTTGACTGATGTCCTTGCGGAAGATGATCTCGGCCGCCCCCTTCGCACCCATCACGGCGATCTCAGCCGTGGGCCAGGCGAAGTTCATGTCGCCGCGGATGTGCTTGGAGCTCATCACGTCGTAGGCCCCGCCATAGGCCTTGCGGGTAATCACGGTGAGCTTGGGCACCGTGGCCTCGCAGTAGGCAAACAGGAGCTTGGCCCCGTGCTTGATGATGCCGCCGTATTCCTGCTTGGTGCCCGGCAGGAATCCCGGCACGTCTTCGAAGGTGATGAGGGGGATGTTGAAGCAGTCGCAGAAACGGATGAAGCGCGCGCCCTTGATCGAGGCGTCGATGTCGAGGGCCCCGGCCAGCACGGCGGGCTGGTTGGCCACCACCCCCACGGAACGGCCGCCCAGGCGGGCGAAGCCCACCACGATGTTTTGGGCATACTCCGGCATGACCTCCAGGAAGGTGTCCTTGTCGAGCACGCTCTCGATCACCTTCTTGATGTCATAGGGCTTGTTGGGATTCTCGGGGATGATGTCATCGAGCAGGGCGTCCATCCTGTCGGAGGGGTCGCTGCAGGCCGAAAGCGGCGGATCCTCGGTGTTGTTCGAGGGCATGTAAGAGAGGAGCTTCCGGGCCAGCACCAGGGCCTCGGCATCGGTGGCGGCCGTGAAATGGGCCACGCCGCTCTTGGCCGCATGGGTGTGGGCCCCGCCCAATTCCTCGGCGCTCACGCTTTCGTTGGTGACCGTCTTCACCACATCCGGGCCTGTCACGAACATGTAGCTGGTGTTCTCCACCATGATGATGAAGTCGGTGAGGGCCGGGGAGTACACCGCACCGCCGGCACAGGGGCCCATCACCACCGAGATCTGCGGCACCACGCCGCTGGCAAGCGTGTTGCGAAGAAAAATGTCTGCATAGCCTCCGAGGGATGTGACACCTTCCTGAATCCTCGCCCCGCCGGAATCATTGAGCCCCACCACCGGCACCCCGCTCTTGAGGGCCATGTCCATCACCTTGCAGATCTTGCGGGCGTTGGCCTCCGACAGGGAGCCTCCCACCACCGTGAAATCCTGGCTGAAGAGGAAGACCTCGCGCCCGTCAACAGCCCCATGGCCGGTGACCACGCCGTCGCCAAGGGGCCGGTTCTCGGCCAAGCCGAATTCCGTGGAGGTGTGCTGGACAAACTTGTCCATCTCCTCGAAGGAACCCTCGTCGGTGAGCAGCCTCACCCTTTCGCGGGCCGTCAGCTTGCCCTTCTCGTGCTGGGCCTTGACCCTCTCGGGGCCCCCACCCTGCTCGGCCTGGATGTGGCGGCGCCGGAGTTCATCGATGCGTTCCTTGTGGCTCACGGGATCTCCTTGATTTCGATGAGGCTGCCGCTGGTGGATTTGGGATGGAGGAAGGCCACCAGGCAACCGCCCGCGCCCTGCACAGGGGTCTCATTGACCAGTCTGAAGCCCCTCTCCTTGAGCGTGGCTAGCGTGGCCCTTATATCTTCCACCAAAAAACAGGTGTGGTGGATGCCCTCGCCGCGGGATTCCAGGAACTTGGCCACCGGGGAATCGGGGGAGGTGGGCTCCAAAAGTTCGATGTGCTCGGATTCATCCTCCAGCACGGCCACCTTGACCTTCTGGCCCTCGACCACCTCGGTGCGCAGGAGGCGGAACCCAAGGCCCTGGGTCCATTTGGGCAGGGCCTCTTCCAGCGAACGCACGGCGATCCCCAGATGGTCGATCTTCCGGAGGAGGGTCATCGCCCCACCCTCTCACGCAACCTGCTGACAATGGTGTCGATGGGCGTACCCGGTCCGAAGATCTCATGGAAGCCGGCCTTGAGGAGGCTCTTGGCGTCATCGTCGGGAATCACACCACCCCCGAAGAGTACAGGCGAGATCTTGTGTTTTTCAAGCTCCCTGGCCAAAAGGGGAAACAGGGTCTGGTGGGCGCCGGAGAGAGAACTCACACCGACGGCATCGGCATCTTCCTCCAGGGCCGCCTTGGCCACGCTTTCAGGTGTCTGACGGAGACCGAGGTACACCACCTCCATGCCGGCATCCATCAGGCCCTGGGCCACCACCTGGATGCCCCTGTCGTGGCCATCCAGGCCGAGCTTGGCCAAGATCACCTTTAAAGGACGACTTGTCATTGCAACTCTTCCCCTCCCCCTCTTGGGGGGAAGGGAGGGTGGGGGGCTTCTGGGATCATGGTTTCCATTCTCCGAAAATCCCGGCCAGTGTCGAGGCCATTTCCCCGAGGGTAGCTCCGGATTCGGCCGCCGCCACCATCAGGGGGAGCACGTTGTCCTGCCCCTTGGCCGCCTCACCCAGGGAAGCCAGGGCAGACTTCACCTGGGCTGCATGGCGGGAAGACTTCCAAGCCCTCATCTTCTCCACACGTTGGGCCTCAGCCTGGGGATCGATCTTGAGAAGTCCTTCAGGGGGCTTCTCCTCGACCTGATAGCAGTTCACACCCACCACCTTCTGGCTGCCCTCATCCTGGGCCTTCTGGGCCCTGAAGGCGCTGTGGCGGATCTGGGCCTGGGGCCAGCCGGCCTCAATGGCCTTCACCATGCCTCCCATGGAATCGAGAGTGGCAATGAGGGTCTCGGCGCCCTTCAGGATGGTGGCTGTGAGGTACTCCACATGGGGTGCGCCGCCCAGCGGATCCACGACGTCGGCCACGCCCGATTCATGCGCGATGACCTGCTGGGTGCGCAGGGCCAGTCTGGCACTGTCCTCGGAGGGCAGGGCCAGGGCCTCGTCTCTGGCATTGGTGTGCAGGCTTTGGGTGCCCCCCAGCACGGCCGCGAGGGCCTGGAGGGTGACACGCACCACGTTGTTGTCGGGCTGGGCAGCGGTGAGGGTGCTGCCCGCGGTCTGGGTGTGGAAGCGAAGCTGCCAGCTCCGGGGATCCTTGGCCTTGAAGCGCTCCTTCATGATCTTGGCCCACAGGGCCCTCGCGGCGCGGAACTTGCCGACTTCCTCGAAAAGGTTGTTGTGGGCGTTGAAGAAGAAGGAAAGCCTCGGGGCAAAGTCGTCCACCTTGAGTCCGGCCTTGAGCGCCGCCTCCACATAGGCGATGCCGTCGCCAAGTGTGAAGGCCACTTCCTGCACGGCAGTGGAGCCGGCCTCGCGGATGTGGTAGCCCGAGATGGAGATGGTGTTCCATTCGGGAACCGCCGACTGGCAATACGCAAAGAGGTCCGTGACCAGGCGCATCGAGGGGCCCACCGGGAAGCGCTGGGTGCCCCGGGCCATGAACTCCTTCAGGATGTCGTTCTGCACGGTGCCCTTGAGGAGCTTGGGGTCCACGCCCTGTTTCTTCGCGGCCGCCACCATGAACGCGAGCAGGATGCTGGCGGTGGCGTTGATGGTCATGGAAACACTGACCTTGTCCAGCGGAATGCCTTGAAAGAGCCGCTCCATGTCGGCGAGCGTGGAGATCGGCACCCCCACGCGGCCCACCTCGCCGGCGGCCTTGGCATCATCGCTGTCGAAGCCGATCTGGGTCGGCAGGTCGAAGGCCACGCTCAGGCCCGTGACCCCTTGGCTCAGCAGGTAACGGTAGCGCTCGTTGCTTTCCTCCACGCTCGAAAAGCCCGCGTACTGCCTCATCGTCCAGAGCCGTGAGCGGTACATGGTGGGCAGGATGCCCCGTGTGTAGGGGTATTCACCGGGCAGGGGCTGGCCCTCCACGGCGTGCACCGGCGGGAGCTCGATCCCGGAGCTGGTCTTGAACCCTTCCTTCTCGCGCTCGGGGACCTTCTTCAGTGCAGGGTCATAGACTCCGTGTTTCCATGCCTCGTACCGATCAGAGGGTTGGGAAGCCATGCCTCAGGCCAACTCGTTCGCCAAAGTACTGAGGGAAACATCTTTCTGCTCACCCGAGGCCAGATCCTTCACGGCAGCCACACCGCGATTTTCCTCATCAGGACCGAAGATCACCACGCGGGTGGCCCCGGCCTTCTCGGCGGTCTGGATCTGCTTGCCCATCTTGCCCCCGGCCAAGGTGACGAACACACTGGCGCCACCCTCCCGCAGTTGCGAGGCAAGTTTCTGGGACCTGAGCCTGTCGGCCGGCGCATCGCCCATCACCAGCACAGCCGCCTGGGCCGCAGGCTGGAGCTTGGGCAGGAGGCCATGCACCTTGAGGAAGTTCTCGAAGGTCACATCCCCCATGCCGAAGCCAAAACCTGAGAGAGAACGCTTGCTGAAGGCTCCCATCAGGTTGTCGTACCGGCCGCCACCAAAGAGCGAACGGTTGTTCTCGGGGTGGGTGTCGAAGATCTCGAAGACCGTGCCAGTGTAGTAGGCAAAGCCGCGCATCACCGAAAGATCCAGCCGCAGGCTGTCTCCCGAGCCCAGGGCCACCAGGGATTCCGCGAGCTGCCTGAGATCCTCGATGCCGGCCGCCCCCTGGCCCACCGCCGACTCCAGGGCCTTCAGCGCATCCAGCGGAGGCAGGGCCGCGGCGTGGGCCGCCTGACTCCAGATGCTCTGCAAAATCTTTTGCTGTTCTTCCGAAAGACCGGCTTCCGAGAGCATCTTCTGAAATACCTCGGGCTCCACCTTGGCCCGGCGATCGACCGCGGCGGCGGCACCGGCACACTGCTCCTCAGTCAATCCCAGCATCTTGCGGAAAATATGGTCGGTGAGCCTGCGCGAATTCACACGGAGCTCGAACGATCCCGACGGGGCCCCGAAGGCCTTCAGAAGATCCTGGGCGAGCGACAGCATCTCCACCTCGGCACCGATCCCGTCCACCCCGAACATGTCAACATTGAGTTGCCAGTGTTCACGGAGCCGCCCGCGTTGGGGATTCTCGTAACGCCACACGTTGGGGATGGCATACCAGCGCACCGGGAGTGGGAGATCCTGAAGTTTCGAGGCGGCCAGACGCGCCATGGTGGGCGTGAACTCGGGGCGGATCGCCATTTCGCGCCCCCCCCGGTCTGTGAAGTGGTAGAGCTGGGTGCGCACGATCTCGTCGCTGGTCTTGGCCGCATAGGTCGCCAGCGGCTCCAGCAGGGGGCCATCCACCTCGCCGTACCCGTAGGCCTCGCAGACCCTCCGCCAGCGGGCGAACATCTCGCGCCTGAAGCGCATGTCCTCCGGGTAGAAGTCGCGGGTCCCCCTGTAGGGGGTGGTGGGCAGGAGATCGCTCATGCGAACATTTTATGACATTGTCCCCCCCTACAATGAGGGAATGGCGACGCCCTGGATCGACGACATTCTTCAGGAAGGCGAGCTCTACGCTGTGGGCGGCTCGGTGCGCGATGCGCTCATGGGCCGGCCCAGCGCCGATCAGGACTATCTTGTCAGTGGCATCGAGCCCGCCAGGCTGGAGGCCCTACTCGCCTCAAGGGGCAAGGTGCACCTGGTGGGGAAACACTTCGGGATCTTCGTGTTCAAGCCCGAGGGTTCCGAAACCCATTTCGATGTGGCCCTCCCACGCCGAGAACAATCCACCGGCCCGGGCCACAAGGACTTCGAGGTGCAGGTGGATGCGGGGCTTCCCGTGGAGGAGGATCTCCGGCGCCGCGACTTCACCATCAATGCCATGGCCCGAAGGGTGCGCGACGGTGCTTTGGTGGATCCTTGGGGTGGACAGGCCGACCTCGTCAACAAACTGATACGCCAGGTGTTTCCCGATACCTTCCGTGAGGATCCCCTGAGACTCCTTCGGGCCTGCCAATTCGCGGCCCGCTTCGGCTTCAAGGTGGAGGCCGCCACGCTGGAGGGGATGAAACGGGATGCCGCTCTGGTGAGCCATGTGAGCCCCGAGCGCGTGTTGGCAGAAATCATGAAGCTGCTCAAGGCCGACAAACCCTCAGTCGGTTTCAACCTGATGCGGGACACGGGACTTCTCAGGGAGGTGCTCCCAGAGCTCCAGGCCTGCGTGGGGGTACCCCAGCCCCCGCAGTTCCATGCCCATCCCGTCTATGAGCACATCATGGCCGTGCTTGACGCCACGGATCCGGCAAACATCCCGGTGCGCTGGGCGGCCCTCTGCCATGACCTGGGGAAGCCCCCCACCCGCGGGGTGCACCCCAAGGACGGCCGCATCACCTTCTTCGGTCACCAGGAAATCAGCGAGGAACTCGCCAGGAAACTCCTCCTGAGGCTCAGGGCGCCCAACGAGCTGATCGAGAAAGTGGGCATTCTCTGCCGCGAGCACATGTTCAACTCCGAGGACAAACTCTCCGACAAGGCTCTCCGGCGCCTCATCGCCCGCGTGGGCGTGGAACACATCGAGGATCTCATCGCCGTGCGGCGGGCCGACAACATCGGCGGGGGCATGAACCGCGGTGGCGATGAATGGGAAAAACTCCAGGTGCGCGTGCGCGAAACCCTCACGGGGGGCGGGGCCTTCACCAAGAAGGACCTCAAGATCAATGGCGCCGACCTCATGAAGGAAATGGGCATCCGGCAGGGCCCCGATCTCGGCCGCCTCATCGACCGGCTGTTCGAGGCCGTGCTCGAGGATCCGTCCATCAATGAAAGAGAAAAGCTATTGCAGTTGGCCAAAAAACTCAGAGGCTAAAAAGATAGCCTTTCTTTTCCTACCCCACCACCGCCGCCATGCAACCCGTCAGGCAACTGGCATAAAAACCCGCGAGCATGCTCCGCAAGCCCAACCCGGCGATCTCGGCGCGGCGCTCGGGGCAGAGGGCGGAAAGGGAGGCGATGGCGATGCCGATGGACCCGAAATTGGCAAACCCGCAGAGGGCATAGGTGAGAATGAGGGTGGTGCGCGCGGAAGTGAAGGTCATGGAACCCATCTCGAGATAAGCCACAAAATCATTGACCCCCACCTTCAAGCCCAACAGCGTGCCGGCCTTGTGGCAATCCTCCCAGGGGCAACCCAGGGCCCACGCAAGGGGGCGGAACAGGGCACCGAGGATTCTCTCGATGGTCATCCCCTCGAAGAAAGACCCCAGGATGGAGTTGCCCAAATGCAGCAGGGCCACCATCACCAACAACATGGCCGTGATGTGCGCGGTGAGCCGCAACCCGGTGACGGTGCCCTGGGCCAGGGCATCGAAGAAACCCTGCGTGGTCATCGTCTGTTGGATATCAGGCGAAGGGGTTGGGGGCTCCCCCTTGCGACCTCCCCGTGACTCGTCGCTGCGGGGAACCCCCAACCCCTCTGTCACACCGTCCGCACTTTCGGGTTGCATCAGTCTCGCGATCAGGAAGGCCGCTGGGGCACTGATCACGCTGGCATTAAGAAGATGGGCGCTGGCCATGGCCAGTCCCTTTTCGCCCCCGCCAAAAAGCCCCTGGATAAAAGTGGCATAAACCGCCATCAGCGAGCCACTCACCGTGGCCATGCCCACTGTCATCACCATGAAAAGCTGGGCCCGGCTCAGGCTTCGGAGGTAGGGAGCGATCAATGTGGGGGCTTCCGCCAATCCCAGAAAAATGTTGCCGGCAGCGCAGAGGGCTTCGGGTCCTGTCATACCCACGGTTTTCCTGAACAACCATGAAAACACACCCACCACCATGGGAAGCACGCGGTAATGGAAGAGTAGGCTGGATAGGGCCGACACAAAGATCACCATGGGGAGGATGGACAGGGCCAGGACCCCCTTGTTCATGCCCAGGTCCTTGCCCAGGATGAAGCTGATCCCGGCCTCATAACTCACCACGACTTTGGCAAAGAGGCCACCAAACCAGGAGAAGAGCGAAACACCCCAGGCCGTCCTGAGCACCAGGGCCGCCAACCCACATTGGAGGCCCAGGGCCAAACCGATGGATTTCCAATCTCGACGGGGCCTCCTGGGTCCGCCCAACCAAGCCAGTATCATCAGGGTGGCTACGCCAAAGAGTGGTCGCGCGGCTTCCATCGTCAGTACCATCGCCGCATGAGCCATGTCCTCACTATAATGAAATTTCGCCAAAACCGGCGCCCATGAACGAGGAACCTCTTGCCAAAATACGGCATCTGCAACCGCTGCGGCTTCCACTCCGACACCACGGATGCCTATTGTCCCAAATGCCAGTACCCCTGGGCGATTTTCATGGCCAAGCCCAAGGAAGTGGAACCCTGGCTTGAACGCAAGGGGATCATCGAGCGGGCCAAGAGATGCTTCCCCCCCCCGATCTACACGGGCATCCACATCTCGATGGTGGGCTGTTGGGCCCTCTTCATGCTCGATTTATGGGCCTGGTGGAGGGGCGTGCACCTGACACGCTGGAGCGGACCCTGGATGTGGGGTTCCCTGGCGGCCTTCGACCTCATCCTCTTCTTCTATGTCTTCCGGACCTTATGCCTGAGCCTGCACTCCATGAAGATGGCTCGCCTGCTGATGAGCCTGAGTCTGGTGGCCACCGGAGTGGTGGCCGTGCACCACTGGACCCGCGTCGAGGGGCATTATTTCATCAATGCCGGGGGGAACTACCTCACTCCTCGCCTCATGATCCTGGGTTACCAGCTGTGGATCATCTGGCAGTCGCGGATCAAGCGCACCATCATCCGCCACGGGGCCCCCGCACGCAGTCGCGGCGAGGAAAAGCCCGTCGCCTCCTGAAGGCTCAGCCCTTCTTCCGCCTTCTCCAGAGCCACCAGCCCACCAGCAGGAAGGGCGAGCTGTAGGAGAGTCCCACGATCAGGTGCCGGCTGGCAATCTGCAGGCCCCGGAACATGTCGCGCAGGGTGCTGCTGACATAGCCCCAGAATCCCCCGGGGGCCACCCCCCCCTCGCGGGAATTTGTGATGCTGTAGGCGATGCGACCGACGAGTTTTTCGTCCTTGTACTTGGGATCCTCGAGGTTTTCCATGAACTCTGCGGTGTTGAGGACGTCGCTGTCGAGATCCTTGACCTCAGCCAGCATCGCATCATAAGCGGACACAGGCACCTCGATCACCACCGTGGCGGTGCGACTGCCGTCTTCGCCCGTCCGGAGATTGGAATCGATGACCCGGCCTCCCTTTCGCCCTGTTTCCTCGGCCTGGACACGGAGGCTGTCGGGGCTGTCCTCATAGACGCGGAGTTCGCAGGTCTTCACTGTGATGGGCGTCAGTTCGCCAAGGGATAGGCGCACCACCCCCACCTTCTTCTGGAAGGAGGGAGCCGGATCCTCAGGGTTTTCCTCCAGGGTCCAGCTGCGCTTGTGGTAGACCTTGCCCGTCACCTGCCCCTTGAGGTCGGCCAGGGCCTTCTCGAAGGCGGGCTCGGGAATCTCGGCCTCGATCTCGGCGGTCTTGGCATCGTGGTTGTGCTCGTTTTTCAGGAGCTTTGCCCCCTCGATCGACCGGACCAGCGAACGCAACCCGGTGACACAGGCCTCAACCTCGTCGACCTTCACACCCATCTCTTCAGAGCGCACCGTCAAGGGGAGAAGCTTCCTGATCTGCAGGGCCACCTCGGCTCTTTGCTCCTGGAACGAGGGGATCTTCTCGATCTCGCCGGGCTTGTCCGCCAGGTTCCATTCCTTCTGGGATTGGATGTAGCCTGCGGATTCCCCGTCGATGAACTGCCGGAAGGACTCATACGCCGAGGCCGGGATGTCGATGCGGAAATGGGCCTGGGTGGCCTTGGGGGAGTTGTCGTCGATTTCCATGGCGACAACCTTGAAGTCCTTGGAACCCGACACCTTGGAGCGGATCTCGTTCCAGGCTTCCTGGACATTGTTGGCCAGTAGCATCGCGTCCAGGGACCGTGTCTTCACGCTTTCGAGCTTGACCACCCTCAACCTGAGCTCGACCACCCGGCGTTGGAAGTCGGGGATGGGTTCACCTTCGGGGGTGAGGGCACTGATGGGTTGGCCCCTTTCTTCCTTCACATGCCCCAGGGCTCTGATCGCGCCCAGGATCTCGCTGGAAGCTTCGGCACCGCAGATGATATCGAAGGAGGCGTTGCGGGCATCCTTCTGCGAGAAACTGTCGATCTCCTTGCGGCGGATTTCGAGCCTTCCACCCTTCTCCATATCGCTGATGGCCTTGTAGACGGCCAGGGCATCCCCCACATGGAGGATCATGTCGTCCTGCTCCACGGTGAAATCGGGGAGATGGTACAACTCCAGGGTCAGGGTGCCGATACCATCCTTGCGGACCGCTTGGCTGCCGGGCCTGCGGCGGATGCCCTCTTGGGGCTGGTCATCGCTGGCACGGCTCATGGATGTCACGCGGCCCAGTTCCCCCACAGCCTTGAGCAATTCATCGAACCTCGAGGTCGGGATCTCGAACATCAGGTTGGCACGCGTGTCCAGCCTTCCCCGCCCGCGGTTCACGCGGTTGGACAGGATCGTGGCCTTCAGTTCGGTGGCGCGCCTGCGGGCTTCTTCGGAGGCCTTGTCCACATCGGGCACCGCCGTCTGCATTTGGGCCCTTTCATTGAGCATGACCGAAGAGGCAGAGTCCACCCCCGTTTCGATCAGGGTCAGGGTCAGGGTGGAGAAGGCCACCTGGTTCTCCATGTATTTCATCTCGCCCTTGAGCTTTTCAAGTTCCTCGAGCACTTCAGCGAGCTTGGCCTCGAATTTCACATAGGCTTCCAGATCGCCCTTGCGTTCCTCGAGCGCCTTAAGGAGGCTTTCCCGGCGGGCATCGAGGCTCTGGATCCTGCTTTGGGTGTCGAAGAAACTCTTCGTGACGTCCTGGACACGGATGTTCTGGTGCTTGAGCTCACCGATACCACGGAGCATCCCCACCAGGGCCATGAAATTTTCAGCGGGAACCCTGATCACCAAGGTGCCCTGTGTCTTCCCGTTGGAGAGCTTCTGGGCATTCTCGCTGGCCACATAACCGCCGTTTTCACCGGTGAGCTGGCCCACACGGGTGAAGACTGTGGTGTAGTTCTCAACCTCATAGGTGAGCTCGCCGTTGCGGATGAGCTTCACGCCCCTCTCCTCGGCCTGGCGGGCCGGATCCTGGGCCGGGGCTGCACCGGGAACCTCGGGAGCGTTCGCAGGCTCAGGGGCTGTCTGCGCAAAGACTTCCTTGAGACTCTTCCCCTGCACCTCCTGATTCATCTTCCTGGCGTCCAGGCGCTCGCTCTCATGGGCTCGCTCCTCCAATTGAGCGCCGCCGCGTCCTCCCCCCCCCGACGACTTGAATTGAGCACCTCTCCCACGCGAACCCTCGAGAGGGGCTGGAGATGACGGGGCAGGGCTCCGGCCTTCATTGGGTGAAGGAGGGGCCATCTCACCCGCAGCTTCCGCTTTGGACAGGACCATGGCCTTGTCGTCCTTCTTCCCTTCGGAGATTTCCCGGCGCCCCATGGGGCCCCACAACCCATTGTGTTCGATGGCTTGGGCTTTCTTTTCTCTCATCCCAATCGCATCTTCATTGGCGTAGTTCTCAACTTCGTTCACACCGGATTCAATGGCTGTCAGCGTCTTCGCACGGTCATGGACCGACAAACCCAGGCGCGACACATCCTCAAGGGCCATGACGGCACCATTGCGCGCTTCTTCATCAAGGCCCACAGCACGGGCACTCTCGGCTTTGAACATCACCGAATCGACCCTCGACTGGGTCATCCCCACCACGCTGTAGGGGGATTGGGACAGCCGGTTGTCGGAAGCATCCACCACAATCCCCAAGAAAATGAAGAAAATCCCTGCCGCCACTGCGCGCGGGATATAGGCCGCCCAGCGGCGCCTTGGGGCCCCGCTGGAAAGGAAGCTACGCTGGATCCTCTCTTCCAGATGGAAGGGGGACACCCCCTTCATGGTGTCCGCAATGAAACCGTCGACCGTCTTGAGATCGTTCAGGTAACGGCGGCACTCGGCGCAGGACGTGAGGTGGTCCTCAATGCGGGTCTTTTCCTGCCCATCCAGGGCATCGCCCATGTAAAGATCAAAGTGTCCCTGCTCCCTGAGCAGATCCCACTCCTGGTGACCCTGGGGTTGAGGCTGGTCAAGTGCGGTCATGGATCTCTCCTTGATCGTGGATCTCGTTGTAGAGAGGCTGGAGTTTGTTGCGGAGCTTGCCCAAACCGCGGTGCAGGAGGCTCTTGAGGGCCCCCTCACCGAGTCCGGTGACCTCAAGAATCCGGCTGGTGGACCATCCCTCGATGTAACGGAGGAGGACGGCCTCGCGGTAATTCTCAGGGAGCTCGGCCACGGCATCGAGGATCCTGCGTCGGACCTCCCCCTGGTAGGCCTCATGATCCGGCTCGGGAACGTCACGCTCCACCAACTCGGGTTTGCGGGCCTTGCGGCGATGGTGATCGCGCGAAAGGTTCCTGACGATGGTCATCAACCAGGGGCGGAACTGGGCATCCTCACGCAGTGAGCCGATTTTCTCGTGGGCCTTGATAAAAGCGTCCTGGGCAATGTCCTCGGCCTCGTGCATGTCACGACAGGTGAGATAGGCGCAGGAATAGGCCAGCCTGGAATAGCGTTGGATCAGTTCCACGTAAGCCGACCTTTCCCCCTTGCGGGTGTCCTGCACCAGTTCTTCGTCTGTCTTGGTCATCTCAACACTCCAGACGCCCGGGAGGCGTGAAAGGTTGCAGAATTCTAGGGGAAAGCTTCAATCAGCGAATTCTGGGCAAAATCCGCAGGATCCGGGCCCCCAGACCCCCGGCTTCCAGCCGCGTGGAAGATGAGCCCAGGGCCAGGCAGGCCCAAAACCTCCAAGGGTGCCGGCCCATGGAAGCCAGCAGTCGCAACCCCGCCAGGAAGGGCCTTGCAGGCCTTTCCAGACACAGGTCCCTTGAAAGAGGACTGGGAGGCTTGGGTGAAAGCCGACTGTCCAGTCCCAACTTCTCTAGCGCCGGAGTCACCGCCGTCCATAAAGTTTGGCCCAAAGATGTTTGGGGGATGTGGTGTTGAAGCAGAAAATGCAGGTCGAGCGCCAGGTTGATTCTCTCGAACTCATGCTTGACGGCATGGAGAGCCTGGTGGATCCAGAGATCCTCGGGTGCCGGCCTTCTCCAGGGAGAAAGGGGACAGCAGGGCAGGGGCTCCGCCCTCATCCATGTGGCCTGGGCATCAAAGGCGAACAGTTGGTCGAAACACCGGGCCCTGGCACTGTTGATGGGATGCGTGTGCAGATCGATCTCAAGGAATCCGCGTGTCCACATCGCGGCATAGCGGGGATGACACCCGAAGCCATGGGACTTGAGAATCCGGGTGAAGGCCTCCTCTTCGGAGGGGGGAATCCAGATGTCCAGGTCATGAACGCGGCGGGATCCGCAAAGGAGGTATTCCCGGCCCCAAAGGGATGCGCCACCTTTGACCAAAGGATGCAGGTTGGCCTCCAAGAGATCCGGGGCGAGTTCCGTGAGGAGAGCCACCAGGGCCGTCTCCCGGGCCGCATCCTGAAGGAAGAGAGGCGAAGAGGGTCCCTCCGCCCAGGCCCTGAGGTCGGTTCCCTCATAGTCCTCCACTGGCACAGGCTTTCCCGCCAGAAGATCTGCCAGGGAAGAGGGTACCGGTTTCATGGGCACTTGCGACGGGGCAGGCCCTCAAGCACCCTGGTGAAGGAGGGAGATTTCCGGAACCTCAGTTCATACACAGGCAGGACGGACAATTCCCGTTCGAGCCTCGACAACCAATCCTGCATGGGCAATGGAGCCGGGGGACCCCAAAGCGGTCCCATCCGTGACACGGCTTCCCGCCGGTCCAAGGGTCTCAACCTGTCTTCCCGGGCCTGCACCAAAATCATGAGTCCTGCCACGTCCCCGCCCCCCACGGGGCGCCTGTGGGAGGGGGCCGACCAGTCCAAGGCCTCCTGCAGGCGGCCTTTTTCCAGGAAACACAGGTCATCCTGCAGCTTGTGCCAGCCGGCCTCCACCGCCATTCCCGATGCCGTGCTCTTGCCCGCACCTGAGCGTCCGGCCAACAGGAAGGTGCGGCCCGCCTTGGAGACAGCGGCAGCGTGGGCCGGCAACTGCCCGGCCTCCAGGCGCGTCACGAGGTCCAGGAGGCGCAGGGATTGCCTGTGCCAGAAGCCCCCGTTGAATCGGGTTTCGAAAATCCTGCGCCTGAGATCCACCCGTGCATAGCCTCCCCTCCCCTCCAGTACGGAAAGATCGAGGGAAAATCTCGCCTTCACGGAACCCTCGGGTCTGGTCTCCCGCATGG
This sequence comes from Planctomycetota bacterium, assembly GCA_050251015.1. Classification (GTDB taxonomy): domain Bacteria; phylum Planctomycetota; class JBFWNO01; order JBFWNO01; family JBFWNO01; genus JBFWNO01. The sequence goes on along the minus strand of JBFWNO010000015.1, from coordinate 20,206 downwards.
CGTGTTGCCAGTGAAAGTTCGGGGTGCGCAACGTGGTGCAGGAAGCCATCCAAGTCTCCAGGCAGGATTCAGGAACATTGAGCCGTGCCAGGCCGAGGTCGAGAATCAGAAGTCAGCCCTGCCTGAAACTGGCGATCAGGGCGTCGAAATCATCGAACGCAATGCGGGGTTTGGCCGGAGGGTTGCCCCCGATCTCGGATGAAACGATTGGAGGTTGCACGGCCGTCTGGGGTGCGGTACGCGGGGCCAGAGTCACCGGTTCTGGGAGCCGCGGCGCCCAGGGGCGCGGGCTCCACTGGCTGGCTTCCACATGCTCAAGTTCAAGATCACCAAAGGCCTGGCTGACCAGCGTTCCCGGCCATAGGAATCGGAGGGAACCGCTCCCCCCGCCCAGCCTGGTGTGGAACGAGGTCTCCACAATGCTGTCGCCTGGATTCCAAACCTTCCGTAGCAGGGATTCAGGACCCTCCAGCCGGACATTTTCGACAGTGGGGACAAAAGCCCTCCACAGATCCTCGAGAGCACCTTGAAGATCTGTGAACAATTTCAGGGCCAATGACAGCTCCAGGGTGGTCAAGGGCCGCGGGCGTTCCTCGACCACATCACCCTTGCCACCCAGAAGACGATCCACGGCCGTCAGCAGCAGGGGAATATCGGCCGCCACCAATCCCTTGCAGGCCCCCAACGAATAGGTGCCACTGAAACAGGTGGCGGGCAAACCCACCATCACTTCCACAGCCAAGCGCCTGACAGGCAGACAGGGGGTTGCAATGACCTCCAAACCCAAACGGACCGACCACAGACGGGAAACCCTTTCACTCAGGGCCAGGGTGAAGAGCTCAAAGGGTGTGGGCATAAGCATCCATTATGCAAAAAAAAAGGCCCCGCATTTCTGCGGGGCCTGGGATGTCCTATCTGACGCGACGTCAGTTGGGGCAGCAGCTCTTCTTTTCGGAAGACTTGCCACCGGCTTCGCCCTGGGCAATCACTTCCTCGAGGTGCTTGACGTAGGCCTCTGGACCACCGGCCTTGTAACCGGTACGACCGACCACGGAACCATCCGCCTTCAGGATGAGGATCGAGGGGAATCCCTTGATCTCATACTTCTTGATGTATTCCTGGTTCTTGGCCTTTTGCTCGTCGCTGATCGGCTTGCTACGGGGCACGTCGATCTCGGCGAAGACATACTTATCTTTCACAGCATTGATGAAGGCCGCTTGGCTGAACACTTCATTGACCAACTTGATGCACCAGCCGCACCAGTCGCTGCCGGTGAAATCGGCAATCACAAGCTTGTTGGATGTCTTGGCTTCATCGAGGGCAGCCTGCAGGTCATGATGCCACTTGATGCCTTCAGTTGCGGTGGCATCGGCATCCTTGGTTGTGGAGGCCTCGGGAGCGGCTTCCTCACTGTAAAGGGTGCCGAGGCCGGCCAGGGCCATCAGGGCGAGAATCAGGTTGAATTTCTTCATCGGGTGTCTCCTAGGTTTTGATTGAAAGATGACATAGTATGACATGAACTCAGTGGATTCCTTCTTTCCCATAGACCCACAATGAACAACGACTTCTGGCTGGCCCGATGGCGGGAGGGGCAGATTGGCTTCCACAATGAGGCCGTCAACCCACTTTTGGCGTCCCACTGGCCAAATCTGGGAATAGCCCCCCACTCCAAGGTGCTCGTCCCCTTTTGCGGGAAAAGTCTCGACTTGGTGGCTCTGGCCGGTTGGGGCCATGATGTGCATGGAATCGAGATCTCACCCCTGGCACGGGAGGCCTTTTTCGCCGAAAACAGACTGTCCGTCTCCAGGAGCCCAGAATATGCGCATCCCGCCTGGACTGCCGGATCCATCACCTTTCATGAACACGACCTCTTCAAACTCAGCACAAAGACACTGGGGTCATTTGACGCCTTTTATGATCGTGCGGCTTGCATCGCGCTTCCGGAACCCCAGCGGCCCAAGTATCTTCGTCACCTCTCCACATTCCTGAAACCCGGTGGCATTTGGCTGCTCATCACTCTCACCTACGATCAAACAAAGCGCAGTGGCCCGCCCTTCAGCGTGGACCCAAGCGAGATAACAGAGGCCCTTCCGGGATTTTCCATCCATAAACTGGCTTCCGCCGATGTCATTGGAGAAAAACCCAAGTACAGGGAAGAGGGACTCACGAGCCTTGTCGAAACGGTGTGGGTTCTCAGAAAACTTTAGCCCCCCACCTTACCTCCCCCCAAGAGGGGGAGGAATGAAAAAGGGAACGTTTCCTAGGCGGCTAGGGGAATGGGGCAATCAAGGGCGTCTGAGATTGCCCTGAAGAGCTCGGCCTCCCGTGGTGTGACCACCCCGTCGCAGGAGATGGCCATGGAGGCCGCCTGCAGGATCCTGTCCTTGAGCAGTGGGGCCGCCTTCTGCAATTCGTCGAGAGCCTTATCCAGTCTTTCGAGAGTGGCGTCATTGCGGGCCAGCAACTTCCAATCGGAATAGCCCAAGGACCTGGCCCCTTCCTGAAAGGCCGCAAGGGCCTTCGGCTCGGTGGGATGACCGGCATGACACAGAACACTCAGGAGAGTGCGCGCCTGAGTCACCGCCTCCCCCCTGAGTTGTTCATAAACCACCGTCTGGGGAGGTTCGGGAAAGTAGTGCGGCTGGAGATGCCGCAGGACCATGCGGTGCAGGGCGTATTCGAAGGCCTCAACCTTGTTGTCGGCACGGATGAGCTTTTGGAGGGTCTCGCGGAATGCAGCAAACTGCTGGGCCGACATCTTGCGGAGGGCCGGGAAAGCCAGGTCAGCCAAGGGCAGGCGACATCCGGGAGTCAATGCCGAGATCTCCGGCAACAAACGGCGGCACTCGCGATCGAATCCTTTTCCATGCAGGCCCAACAATTCAAGTTGATGACGGAAGACGGAGTTGTCACGGCTCAACAGAATGCCGAAGACCAACACCTGGGCCGCCATTGGATCCTGCGAGGCGGCTTTCAGGCTTGATGGCAAGCCCTGCATCAACGACACAGCCGCCGACACGTCCTCCTGGTTCACCTGCCCCACCCTTTCCACCATGCGGCGGACGTTGGACTCGGATCCCCCGGCCAATCCCATGACTACCGACGTTCCGCCGGATGTCGAAACCCGATCCACCAGCCCTTCCACACTGACACCCTGGATCCTCCTGATCCTCTCGGCAAGGGGAGGATGGGTGGCGAAGAGGGAGCCCAGGGCCTGACCAAAGAACATGTGGGCGGCCTCCTCGGCATTTGGATGGCGCACCCGGGAACCGATGTTGCCGATCTTCGAGAGAGCCCCCGCGATCCCGTGGGGATTGCGGGTGAATTGCACGGCCGAGGCATCGGCCAAGAACTCGCGTTGGCGAGACACAGCGCTTTGGATCAGGCGCCCGACAAGCAACCCCAGGGAACCCACCAGCATCAGCACCAGCCCCGCCACGATGAAGGCCCCCCCGTTACTGTTCTTCGACCGACCGGATCGCCCCCCGATCTCAAGCATGAACCTCCCTGAAAGGAAAATCAGGAAGATGCCGTGGAGCACACCGATGAGCCGGAGATTCAGCCGCATGTCCCCATTGAAGATGTGACTGAATTCATGGGCGATCACACCCTGCAATTCATCCCGGGTCAGCTTTCTAAGAGTCCCCTCCGTGACAGCCACGGCGGCCGTGCTGGTGGATAGCCCCGCGGCGAAGGCGTTGATCCCGGACTCGCCAGGCAGGATGAACACCTCCGGCACTGGAACACCCGAGGCAATGGCCATCTCTTCCACAACATTCAGGAGCCGCTTCTCGTCGGGACCGGCCGTGACGTGATCCACCGGAACCCCGCCCAGGGAAAGGGCCACCGCGGACCCACCATCTGAAAGTTGTGAGACTTTCCAGAGAGATCCCAAGCCGATGACCAGGAGGGTCCCCCCCGCGCAACCGGCGAAAATCTCGGGATGCCACCATTGGAAGTGGCCGTTCACCATCAAAAGTCGCTGGCCCTCCGCGCTGAAGGATGCCACCAGCATGAAGGCCATGTACGTGGTGCAACTGAGCAGGGCCACAGCCACGACAAACAGAAAAACGAGGCGCCGGGTTGAACTCCGGGCCTCGTCCTGATGCTGGAAGAAATTCATGCCTTAGTTGAAAGACACCTTAGGGGCGACACGTTCCTGGGCGTTCTCGATCTCGTAGAGGCCCGCCCTCTTGAAACCAAAGGGTCCGGCAATGAGCATGTCGGGGAAGGTTTCGATCTTGGTGTTGAATTCCGTGGCGGCATCGTTGTAACCCTGGCGGGCGAACGACACCTTGTTTTCCGTGGAAGTGAGCTCCTCGGACAGGGAGAGCATGTTGGCATTGGCCTTGAGATCTGGATAGGCCTCGCTGACCACCATCAGGCGGCCGAGAGCCCCTGTCAGGGCCCCTTCCGCCCCCATCAAACCCTTCACGGCCTCCGCATCGCCGGGGTTCTGGGCGGCACGCTGGCTGGCGCTGAACGCCTGGTTCCTTGCCGCAATCACGGCCTCCAGGGTGTCACGCTCATGCTTGAGGTAGCCCTTGGCCGTTTCCACAAGATTGGGGATCAGGTCGTAACGGCGCTTGAGCTGGACATCAATCTGGCTCCAGGCATTCTGGAAACGGTTGCGAAGCTTCACCAGCCCGTTGTAGATCGAAATGGCCCAGAAGACGACGACAAGGCCCAGGCCCAAGATGACCAGGGGAGCGATGACGAGAGCATTGAGTTCTGCAAGCATGGGAGACTCCTATCGACGGGATCATTCCCGACACCCATGATGATACTCCCCCTATGGAGGACTTCCATTACAAATCAGGGGGTCTTTTGGAACCCCTCATTCCGTTGGAAAACCTGCACAGGGTCCAGCCCTGTATCGCCCGAATACAAGAGTCGTCCGCGCTGGCCAAGACCGCGGCAGGCCTCCTGGAACAGGGAGCCGTTGCGTTCGCGAGTCCCCCGGTCAATGACCCAGAAATCGCTGGATTCAAAGGCCTGACTGACGGCAATAGGATCGTGCTGGGCATCAAAGGGCAACCACACCCTTTCGTAATCCCAGAGCCATTCCCTAGGTAAAAACTGACCCGGACCGTACAGCACCCTGGGTCTGATTGCCGGGGACTCCGCCTCGATCGTTTCGCGGATGGTCTGGTAAGCCCTATACCGAGGATCCTTCCGCCATGAAGCATCGGGATTCACCAGATTGGCCCAAGATAGGTGGGGCCAAGGGAGGAGGAAGGCTGTCATCGCCACCCAAAGCCAAGAGCGGCGCCAGGGCAACTCCGGCTTCAACGTGTGGGGCTTGGACCTTCTCCACAGATGCACCACGGCCAGCGCCGCCAATGGAATCAAGGGAGCGCCATAACGGGGCACCTTGGCCACGGGCACCATCCAGGCGCAAAAAAGGACCACCCCAAGGGCCCACAAGGTTGCCATCATCAGCAGCACTCGCCTCCCCTTGGCAGAACACAGGCTCCCCCATCCCGATTGCAGTGTCAAGCGCATCATGGGAAGCCCGCACAGCATCACCACCATCAGTGAGAAGGTGCTCCATCCACCCCTTAAGGGAGACAGCACGGAGGGAAGGAGAGGGGGAAGCTCCCCTGCGCCCGACCACAGGCGTGCAGCAAACCCCTCCCAACCCACCCTTTCCAACTCCTGCCCGAATCCCGACCCCACAAGCTGGTGGGGATGGTAATGGCCAAGCCATGAGATCCCCTGTGATACTTGATGCCAAGGATCCCCAAAAGCCGATAGGCGGTACAGGCAAAACAACCCCACCCAAGGCAGAAATCCCAGGGCCACGGAAACCGTGGCCCGCCATTGTCGGACCAGGGCTAGGCCGGCGAAGATGGCCACCGCCACGACAGGCACCGTCCCCTTGGCAAGGTAGGCCAGACCCAGCATGACTCCGGCTACCCACCACCTTCTTTGGAGACGTTGGGCCTGAACCATCGCGAGCACCGTGAACCCCAGGAGCTGGATCAACCATGGCTCCACCATCACCATGGCCCCCATCGACAGCACGAGATGATTGAACCCCAGAAACCAGGCCCACAGAAAGGCCGGTCCGCTTCCCCAAAGGCCTCGGGCCCAAAGGAATTGTCCGAGTGTCATAAGAACGAGACCTGCTGACACGATGAGTCTCGAAGCCGTGAAACCCGCCTCTCCCGATGGAGACAATGCCGCCAACACGAGGGGAAGCAAGGGATGGCGCTGGCCGTCAAATAACGGGCCTCCCTTTCTGGCCTCGTGGGCGGCAGCCAGATAGGCGTCCTGATCCTCGCCAAAGGGCACATCCCCCGTGGCGATCAGGGTGTACAGAAAACATGCCTGCACAATAAGAAGGGCGAGAAAGGCGCGGGGAATCCCGGAGCCGGAGGTCACCTGCCGGCACTCACTCCCAGACCCTCGACGGAACCAGAGGCTCTCACCACCATCTCCATGCTGTGGCCTTCGGGTGACTCGAAACGAAAATACCAGTCTCGACCCCGGGATGTGTCCTGCAGGGCTGCCTCCACGGGATTCCGAAGCCAGGGTTCATCCCCCTTCAGACCGATGTGGGGATGGGTTTTCTGGAAGAGGATGATCCCTTGTTCCCGACCCAGCAGCATTTCTCTTTCCCCCATGCTCCAATTGGAAACACGGGTGAAGGTGGAGGGATTGGCGGGCCCGGAAGGAGTTGGCGGAGCCATCAGGTCTCCCGAACAGGAGCCCAGCCCCCATGCCATCACCAGGCACAGGACCCTAAAAGCGCTTGATCCAGTCAAGGGCAATGTTCCTTCCGTCGGCGGTGAAAAACCAGGATCGCTCACGACGGTACTCCGGAGGTTTCTCGCCAAGGGCCCCCGAGGTGTAGGCCATCAATTCATCCATGTCCGTCCAAAGATCCGCCAGAGAAATCACACCACCGATCAGGTGCCAAGTGCGGCGGGCATTGGTGCCGTCACTCAGGCCGTTGTAAAAGATGGTCATATCGTCCTCACGATCATGTTCCTTGCCCGCGACCTTGGCCCACCCGGCTTTCAGCTGTTGGAAGGGCATGTCGAGCCGCAGGCCAAGGGCCGTCATGCTCAGGAAAGGCGTGGCCCAATCATGGGGCCTGTCGAGGGCCCAGAGGTTCATGAGCTCATAGGTGGCGCGGGTGGACACGGAACCCGCCACCGCGATGGCAGCACGGTCGTCATCATGAAGACGCTTCCGGCGATGCTTCGAATGCACCTCGGCATGGCCGCTGAAGGGATGGACCTCCATGTCCGCTTCGTGCCCCAGACCCTCGGCCATCAACCAATGGCCTCCTTCATGCACAAAATTGACCGTGTAGAGCGCTCCCGCAAGGCTCACCACCTGTCCCCCGCGCTCCAGCCACGGATTATCCTCAGCAAAGAGAGGCAGGCCGATGATGAGAAAGGCCAGTGACAGGGATTGGCGGAGGCTCTTCATCCCCCCATTATAGGAGGTTAAGATGGCGCCATGAAACTGGAAACATTCCCCAACCCAAGATTGGGCAGAGACTACACCATCACCATCCACTGCACGGAGTTCACCTGCGTGTGCCCCAAGACCGGCCAGCCCGATTACGCCCAGCTGACCTTGGAATACATCCCCGGAAAGCTGTGCGTGGAACTCAAAAGCTTGAAACTCTATCTCCAGCGCTTCCGCAATGAAGGCCATTTCCATGAGGATGTCACCAACCGCATCGCCGACGACCTGATCAAGGCCCTGAAACCCAGGAATCTCCGGCTCCTCGGACAGTTCAATCTGCGCGGCGGCATCCACACCGACGTCGAGGTCCGGTATCCAAAAGGAGCTGGCAAGCGCCGAACATGATCGCCTTGATCGTCTTCACTGAGGTTGGAACACCGATGATGTGGGCCGGCTTCTTCACCCTGATCGCCCTCCTTTTATGGCTCGACCTTGGGGTCCTCCACAAGAAGCAGGCCGTTCTCGGACCCAAGGATGCCATCAAGGGCACCCTTGCGTGGATGAGCATGGCGCTTCTCTTCTGCCTTTTCCTGGGTTGGCGCAACGGGAAGGAAACGGCCCTCCAGTTCTTCCAAGGCTACCTCGTCGAGGAAATGCTCTCGGTCGACAACCTTTTCGTGATCTTGGTGATCTTCAAGGCCTTCAAGGTTCCCGAGGAATTTCGCCACCGCGTGCTGTATTGGGGCATCCTGGGCGCCGTAGTGATGCGACTGATTTTCATCCTGGCAGGCGTGGCCCTCATCCATAAATTCGCCTGGCTGGAATGGGTGCTGGGTGCCTTCCTGATCTACACGGGCGTGAAACTCCTGGTCCACAAGGACAAGGAAGAAGAAGGGCCGGATCCCATGCAAAGCCCGGTACTCCGCCTGTTCCGCCGCGTGGTGCCAAGCGTCAACGAGTTCAGGGGATCACATTTTTGGGTGAGGGAAGATGGCAAACTCAAGGCCACACCTCTCCTGGCAGTGCTGGTGATGGTAGAGACCACCGACCTCATCTTCGCCGTGGACAGCATCCCGGCCATCTTCGGCCTGGTGGAAGATCCCTTCGTGATTTTCTCATCGAACATCTTTGCGGTGTTAGGTCTCAGGGCGCTCTTCTTCTTGTTGGCAGGACTGATGGGGCGCTTCCACTACCTCAAGCATGCCCTGGCGCTCATTCTTCCCTTTATCGGGATGAAGATGTTGCTGAAGCACCACATCAGTATCACTCCCAATGTCTCCCTGTTGGTGATCATCTCCACCCTGGCCGGAGCCGTGCTGGCCTCCTTCCTCAGGGAAAAGAAAATCAAAAGGAAGAATCCGGCAGGAATTTAGGCTCAAGATTCAGCCTTCCCGGCCCGAAGCCGTTGAAGGAGGCTTATGTCATCGATTCCACCTGTTTCGAACCTTGGCGACCTTCTGATGATGATGGTCACTGAGAGCTCAGAATTCGCCGAAAAGCTGGTGAAAGTCGGCGTGAAAGAGGCTGTGCAGGACCAGAAAAACTCGGCCACGGAGGCCGCTGCCGGGGCCTTGGGTGTCCATCTCGACCTGACAGCCTAAAAGCGCCCAATTCCGGCCCTGAATAGGGCCCTGCCAAAGCTATAATTCGAGCATGATGGCCCTTGCCACCGACTATTCCCGGCACATTGAAAATGGACTTGATGCTTGGCTGCCCGACATCATCACCCCCCCAGGTCGTTTGCATGAGGCCATGCGTTACAGCATCTTTGCCGGCGGCAAGAGGCTCCGCCCCCGCCTGACCCTGGCGGCCTGCGAAGCCCTGGGGGCCGATCCCCTTGAGGCCCTGGCCCCGGCTGTGGCCATTGAGATGATCCACACCTATTCGCTGATCCACGACGACCTCCCTGCCATGGACAATGACGACCTGCGCCGGGGCCGACCCACAAGCCACAAGGTTTTTGGCGAGGCCATGGCTATCCTCGCAGGCGATGCCCTCCTTACGGAAGCCTTCACCGTGCTGGCCGAGCAGACCAAGAACAAGGCCCTGATCCCCGCTCTTGTGCGAGCGGTCTCCCTCGCAGCTGGTCGTGCCGGTATGGTTGGTGGCCAGGTGGCCGACATGGCGGGAGAGGGCAAGGCCGCCGGCCTGGACCTCGTGAAATTCATCCACCTGAGAAAAACTGCCGCCCTGATCGCTGCCTGTTTCGAGTGCGGGGCAATCTGCGCGGGTGCCGATCCATCTACGGTCAGTCGCTATCGGAAGTCGGGTGAAACACTGGGACTGGCCTTCCAGATCATCGATGATGTCCTTGATGAAACCTCCACACCCGAAGCCCTGGGCAAGACTCCGGGCAAGGACCTCCAGTCCGGCAAGCTCACCTATCCCAAGGTCATTGGATTGGATCGTTCCAAGAAAATGGCCATGGCCCTGAAGGAGGAGGCCCTGGCCCAGCTGAACCTCGAGGCGAACCACGGCACCGAACTGACCCACCTCATTGAGGCCTGCGTGTCGAGGGTGAACTGATGAACGCTAAGACCCCGAAGGTGCTCGACCGCGTCAACATGCCCGCCGACCTGCGGGGGTTGTCGCATGCCGAACTCGACACCCTCTCATCGGACATCCGCGACCTGATCCTGGAGACGATGAACAAGAACGGTGGACACTTGGCCAGCAACCTGGGGGCCGTGGAACTCACCGTGGCTCTCCACCGCAGCTTTGATTTCCTCAAGGATGTCCTGCTCTTCGATGTCTCCCATCAGTGTTACACCCACAAAATTCTCACGGGCCGAAAAGACCGCTTCCCCACCATACGCACTACGGGCGGGCTCTTTGGTTTCACCAACAAGGAGGAAAGCCCCTTCGACCACTACACCTGGAGCCACGCCTCCACGAGTGTGAGCTCGGGCCTAGGGATCACCACCGGCATGGCCCTTCAGGGCAACCCCATCCGCACCGTCTGTGTGGTGGGTGACGCCGCCCTTTCGGCCGGCATGCCCTTCGAGGCCCTCAACAACGCGGGAGTCATCGGCAAAAATCTCATCGTGGTGCTCAATGACAACAAGATGAGCATCGCTCCTGTAGTGGGCGCCTTTGCAGGCTATCTGAACAAGATCAGGACAGCGCCCCTGTACAACGATTTCAGGAAGGATCTCCGTTCCTTGCTTGAAAAGTTCCCCCGCGTGGAACAGCTGGCCCAAAAATTCAGGGAAGGCCTCCTCACTGCCGTCTCGCCCGGCCACATCTTCGAGACACTGGGCTTCCGGTATTTTGGCCCCATCGACGGCCACAACATTCCCATGCTCCTGGACACCTTCGACAAGATCAAGGACATCGAGGATGTGCTCCTTGTGCATGTGGTCACGGAGAAGGGGCGGGGTTACAAGGCGGCTCTCGACGACCCCTACAAGTACCATGGCGCAAAACCCAATTTCAAAGTGCCCGACAGCATCAACACCAGCGAGACCCCCCGCAACGAAAAAAAAGACTACTCCAAGGCCTTTGGGGAAATCATCATCGAGATGGCCAAGGCAGACCCCCGCATTGTGGCCCTCACCGCGGCTATGCCCGATGGAACCGGATTGGTGGATTTCCAGCGTGAATTCCCCGACAGGTTCTTCGATGTGGGCATCTGCGAACAGCATGGCGTAGCCTTCTGCAGTGGCCTGAGCCAATCGGGCATCATCCCCGTGGCGGCCATCTATTCCACTTTTCTCCAACGGGCCTTTGACCAGGTGTTCCATGAGGTCACGCTCCAGAATTACAAGGTCGTCTTTGCCATGGACCGCGCCGGTTTTGTCGGCCATGACGGGGCCACGGCCCATGGCCTTGCCGACATCGCCTATCTCAGGATCTGGCCCAACATGATCCTATGCGCCCCCCGCGACGAGGAGGAACTCAGGCAAATGCTCTTCTTCGCCAAGGACCAGGCCAGCTCCTGCGCGGTGCGGTACCCGCGTGAGAGTCTCCCTACCAACCTTCCCTCAACCCGTACGCCCCTTGAGTTGGGCCGTAGCGAGGTCCTCGCCGATGGATCCGATGGCTGCCTCTTTGCCTACGGTTCCATGGTGACACTGGCCGAGGAGGCCCGTCGGCGCCTGGAAAAGCGCGGACTCCGGCTCAAACTCATCAACGCCCGTTTTGCCAAGCCCCTGGATATCGATGCCTTGGTGCGCGAAGTGGGAAGCCAGCCCTTGGTCTTCACCCTTGAGGAAGCCTGGCTGGATGGTGGGTTCGGCTCCGCCTGCCTGGAGGCCCTGGCCCAACGGGGATCCGATACCACGAAGATCCGCCGCCTGGGCATTCCGAACATCTATGTCGGGGGAGCCGGAAGGGGCGACCAACTGCGCCAAGTGGGTCTCGATCCTGAGAGCCTCGAGAAATCCATCACCATGGAATTGGCCGCCCTGTCGGGAGCCCCTCGTTGAGTCTTCCGTGGATCTGGGGACCCCTGCATCTGATCCTGTTGGCCCTTTCATTCCGCGGGGCCTTGCGGCGACTCATGGGCGAAAGTTCCCCCTCAACCCTGGTCACAACATTGATGGCCACCCTGGTCCTTGCTGGGGGAATCGGCCTTCAATGCGCCAACGGCATCAGTGTGATCGGGTCGATGGCCAATACGCTCCTGCCGTTGTGCCTACTCCTGCTCACGAGCTCCATGCTGATGGAGGTCTCTTTGAGGACCCCCTGGGTTCCCCTCCTGACTCATCCCGTTTCCTTTGTGCTGGCATTAACGGCCCTCAGGTTCATGAAACCGGTGCTCATCGCGGAAAACCCCTCCACCATCCTGAGGTGGCACATCCTCTCCAGTGTCCTGGGTTATGTCCTTCTGCTCCTGGCCTCACTCGCGGCCATCCTGCTCTGGATCCAGGACCGCCGGCTCAAACGTCACGTCAGGATTCCCGGCAGGTTCCCCAGTCTTGAGCTATTGGAAGGCCTGACCTTCCGTTTTCTGCTGGTCTCGGCTCTGTCCCTCACAGTCTCCATCGGACTCGGTGCCGGTTTGGGGCGCGAACTGTTCGGCCGGGGATTCAGTGGTCGTTTTGAGTGGATCTTTGTCTTCACCCTCGCCACATGGACCCTTCAGGGAACCACCTTGCTGTTGGCCTGGCGCAGGATCCTGACCGCGGTGCCCCTGGCCATGGCCACGCTCACAATCACGGGAGTCGCCCTCTTGGGTTTCTTTGGGGGAGGCCACTGATGCTCGACTCCCTGCAGGTCACCCTGATCAACCACAAGACAGCTCCCCTGGACCTTCGCGAACGCTTTGCACGCCAACTTGGAGATGGTCATGCGGAAGCCTGGCGGCTTTTGGAAGAGGTTTCCTCCGAAACAGTCGTTCTGGGCACGTGCAACCGCATGGAGTTCTACATCCGCAGCGATGCCGCTGTCGACGTCTTGGCCCGTGTCGGAGGATCCCTGGCCCGCGAGCTTGGGGACCACTCTCTGACGATCCGGGGACCGGGAGTCGTCCAGCATCTTTACGAGGTCGCGTCTTCCCTGGATTCCATGGTGGTGGGAGAAACCCAGATTCTTGGACAGGTTCGGGAGGCCTACGAAGAAGCCATTCGGCGGCAAAGGGTGGGGCGCTTCTTCCACCCCCTTTTCCAAGGAGCCTTGCGCGCCGCCAAGGATGTCCACACCCACACAGGGCTGGGGCGCGGACATGTGAGCATCGGTTCGGTGGCCGTGGACCTCTGCAGACAGGTCTGGTCAAAGCTGGAGGATCGCCACTGTGTGATCCTTGGAGCCGGAACCATGGCCCAATTGGCAGCCTCATCCCTGCGTGATGCGGGCGTTCGGAGCCTGGAAATCTGTTCGCGCACCCTTGAACATGCCCAGGCGCTTGCCAGGGACACCGGGGGCCGGGCCACCGCCTGGGAAGAGTGGCCCGCCAGCCTGGAGCGGGCCGACATCCTCATGACCCTGGTCACCAGCCCCGAGGCCTTCGTTACCCGTGACATCATGGAGCGGACCCAGGATGTCCGGCGACACAGGCCCCTTCTGGCCGTCGACATGTCCCTCCCCAGGAACATCCATCCCGACGTCGATAATGTCAGAGGTGTTTACCGCCATGACATGGACAGCCTGCAGGACATCATGGAAGACAATGTCCGTGGCCGGAGGGAGCTCATGGAGGCGGCCCAGGGTCGCATCGCCGGTCACGTTGCCGAGCTTGTCCTGAAACTGGAGCATCCCGAAAGCGCGGAATGGAACAAGGCGCTTGACGAGAAGGCCCGCGTCTTGAGAGATGAGGAACTCAACCGCCTGAGACACCGCCTCCCCGAGGCCTACCACGGTCTTCTTCTTGAAAGCCTTCAACGCTATGGGAACAAACTGATGCATCCGATCAGGAACCAGCCTCCCTCAGGCGAAGACTCGGCCTCTGGTTCAACGTGAAACTGCGCCTGGGAACCCGCGGCTCGGCCTTGGCCAGGGCCCAAAGCAACGGGATCGTCGACATGCTGCGCGAGCAGGGTCACGATGTGGAGCTTGTGGTCATCCGCAGCGAAGGCGATGTGGACAGGCGCAGTCTTGCCGAGATCGGCGGGCAGGGTGCCTTCACAGCGGCCCTCAGCCGTGCCCTCTTGGATGACAGGATTGATTTCGCCGTGCATTCCCTCAAGGATTTGCCCACAAGACAGATGGAGGGACTCACACTGGGTGCCGTTCCTCGGCGGGCCGACCCCCGCGATGCACTGATCACGCGTTGGGGCACAGGATCCCTGATTCAGGGATCGACCATCGGTACGGGATCGTTGCGCCGCTCGGTCCAGCTGTCAGGATCCCGCACCCACAAGATTGCCGACCTGAGGGGCAATGTCGACACGCGCCTGGCAAGGCTTCTCAAGGGTGATTTTGATGGCGTGGTCCTGGCCATGGCCGGCCTTCAACGATTGGGACTTTCCCCCTCCCAGGAAGCCGGTTGGCAATGGGCACCGCTGAAAATCGAGGACATGACCCCCGCCGTGGGCCAGGGGGCCCTGGGACTCGAATGCCGTTCCGACCGGCATGATGTGATCTCGGCTCTTGCAACCGTCGAAGACGCCGCAACGCGTGAGGCCATACTCATCGAAAGACAGCTGCTTGGGAGATTGGGTGGGGGTTGTCAGGTGCCCTTCGCCGCCCACGTCACGGAAGGCGTCTGCCATCTTATGTTGGCCGATCCCGTTGAAGGTCGGGTCGTGTGCCGGATGCAAGGTCCGGCAACAGGGGCCGGCGATCTTTTTACAAGGATGCAGGCCCTCCACGGCCCGCTGATCTCGCGGCTTATTTGAAGGTGGCGAGTGCCGCCTCGCGCGTGGGCACGAGGGTGAAGATCTGGGTCAGTCCCAGGAGTTCGAAAACCTCCTGAACATTGGCCGAGGGTTTCAGGAGAACGATGTTGCCACCCTGGTCTTGGGCTTTGCCGATATTGCCGATGAAAACACCGGCACCGGCACTGGAGATGTAGTCGACCTTTTCAAGGTCCACCACAATGCGGACTCGTCCCTTTTCAAAGAGTTTCGACAGACAGCTGTCGAGCTGCTCGAAGGTGTGGGCGTCGAGATAGCCTGAAACGCGGATGAGCTCAACGTTTTTCGGGAGGGTGGTCAATTCAAGTGAAAAATCCGACATCAGGTGTTCTCCTCGTAGTACTTCACCAGCCGGAGGACATTCTCGACACCCTCCTTGAAGCTGTATTCGATCTCATCCATGATCTGACGGATCATGAAAATGCCCAAGCCATTTTTGTTGCGGCTTTTCAAATGGGCTTCCATGTCCACTTCCGGCAGGGTGCCCGGGTCGAAGTGAGTTCCATGGTCGCGGATCACGACTTCCATGCTCTTGGGACCGCAGATGATGGCGATCTCAATCTTGTCATGCCTTTCCGAATCATACGCATGTTCGATGATGTTGCTGACGGCCTCATCGATGGCCAGCACAACCTTGTTGTGCACTTCGGGCTTGAGGCGCGAGGCCCTCACGGCCTCCTTAACAAAATCCCTGGCCTGGCCCAGATATTCTGTGCGGTTGGGGATCTCGAAGGTCTTGGAAAAGGAAGTCGACATGGCTCAGGTGCGCATTGTAAGGTTTAGGCTGTTTTTCTCAAGGTCACAATCGTGATGTCGTCGTGTTGGGGGCCATCGCCCTTGTGTTCATCAAGGGCCTGAACCAGTTTTTCCACCAGCTGGGCCGATGTTTCGCCGGAATGGGCACAACAGAAGGCCTCGAATCTCTTGTCCCCGAATTCCTGTCTTTGGGGGTTCATGGCCTCGACCACACCGTCTGTGTAAAACACGACACGGTCACCCTGACGAAGGGGGATGGTCTGGTCCTTGATCACCCTGTTGAAGAGGGGTCCCTTGTCAAATCCAAGTGCGATCCCCGGGGGGTTGACCAGTTCACAGGCCGGGCGTCCCTGCCTGATCAGCACCAGGGGATTGTGGCCGGCGCTGGCGACATTGATCGTGGAAGATTTCTTGTCGAGGAGGACGCACATAGCGGTGACGAAGGAGCCCGGCTTGAGATCCCGCGACAGGTTCTTGTTCACTTGGCTAAGGATCCAGGCACTGCTGAGATTGACACAGCCTTGAGCTATGCTGCGGGTGATGCCTCGCGTCATGGCCATGATCATGGCTCCCTGGATTCCCTTGCCCGCCACATCCGCCACAAAGAAGGCCGTATGGTCGGCATCCACCTCGACGATGTCGTAATAATCCCCTCCCACATCCTTGGCGCTGCGGTAAAAGGCCTGAAGATCCCAGCCTGGCATGCTGGGAAGCTTGGCCGGAATCAGGGAGGTCTGGATGTCATGGGCCATGGCCATGTCGCGGTCCATCTCCCTCTTTTCCATTTCCGCCTTGTGTGCCACGGCCAGATCCTGGCTCATCATGTTGAAGGCGTTCGCCAGCACTCCGACCTCGTCGGTGCCGCGGACCTTCGACTGGTATCCCAATTCGCCTCGGGCGACACGAAGCATGTCGTGGGAAAGCGTCTTGATGGGGCCGGCCACCCTGCCTGCAAGGACCCCCATCCCCATCACTCCCACCACCAGGCTGAGCACGGCGATGATCATGGCGTTGCGCGACATCGTCGACTCAAGTTCGTCCAGGCGTTCCGCCTTCAGATACACCTCCAGGATGATGCCCGAGGCCGTGTCGTTGAGCGAAAACCTCCGGACACGCTTCTGGTTGATCGAGGCTTCACCCCGCATCACCCCCCCGATTTCCAGCTTGCCACCCGAGACTTCCATCTGCATGGGCTCTCCATAGACGACGGTGAGCTTGCCCTGATCATTGAGCTTGAGGTAGGCAATGGCCAACAGTGTTTCCTTGATGGCTTCGTTCTTGGTGGCGGCCTCTACCAACAGACTGCCGATCTTCTTTTCCGCATCCCCCCCCACCTTGACCTTCGTCTCCAGGCTCGACAAAAAGGCCCCTCCCTGACCCATCAGGGTCTGGCACAGGAGAACACCCTGGTTGTCGATCTCACCGCTGGCATTCTCAAAGGCCATCACATAGGAGGAATACTGTCCCACAGCCACGATCAACACCATCAGAGCCACCACAAAGAGGGTGAGTTTGGTGGCCAAACCGGCGCCCTTGCGCTGAGGAAGCACACGATGAACCGTGTGATCGGTTTCCTTCTCGCTCTTGAGCTTGATGGTCTTGCCTTCCTGGGTCTCTTCCAAGGCCTTGGAAACGGGTCTGGGCGCCGTTTTTTGCAGAGGCTTGGCAACCACGGCCCTTTTCAAGTTGGGTGATGAGGTGGACCCTACGGGAACGGGTTTCGATTGTGGCTTCACAGGGGGCTTGGCTTGGGGTTTGGCCTGCGGCCTGGAAATCGGTTGTCCTGCCACGGGAGGCTTGGGCTGCTTTGACGGAATGGGTTTTCTGGGAGGTAAATCAGCCATGTTTCTTCATCTTATTATTAAAGAAAAGTCGCCCTCCACGTTAATTTCACTGGGTAAATTTACGCGACTATCTGGGCATGGGAACATGATGCGCTAGACTCAATCGAGGTAAACTCGCGCCATGCCTCAAAGTGCCTCCCGCAAGATTGTCATTGGTCGCAATGAAACCGTGAATCTGCCCCAGCTTGGCATCAAGTCCGTTGAGGCCAAGATGGATACCGGCGCCTTTCATGGATCGCTGCATTGCGATCGGATTGAATGGATCTCCCGTGGTCGGCGGCGCATTCTGAGGGTGTCGTTTCCCGACAATCCCGAACCCGTCGACATCACACCTCGTCGCAAGGTGAAAGTCCGTTCCAGTTTTGGCGAAACAGAGGAACGCCATCTCATCCGCACCACCATCGAATTGGGAGGCCAAAGTTTCCAGGTGGATTTCACCTTGGCCGATCGACGCTCCTTGCGCTACCGCGTCCTGCTTGGACGTGAAGCCCTCAAGGGTCGTTATCTGGTCGATGTGGGCCGGAAGAACCTTGCAGGCAAGCGCCAGGGGAAAACGTGAAAATAGCAATCCTCTCCCGCAACAACGCACTCTATTCCACAACCCGGCTGGTCGAATCCGCCCGCGAGCGGGGCCACGAGCCCATGGTCGTCGACTTCACCAAATGCTATGTCTCCATGGAACGGGGAAAGCCTGATGTCTTTTATGGCGGCAAAAGCCTCCGGAGCATGGATGCCGTCATTCCCAGGGTGGGATCCAGCGTGACGTTCTTTGGCACGGCCGTTGTCCGGCAATTCGAGATGATGAAGATCTTCTGCACCAACACCTCCTCGGCCATCCTCAATTCCCGCGACAAGCTCTCCTCCCTTCAGATACTCAGTCGCGAAGGGGTGGGCATTCCCAAGACGATTTTCGCCAGTTTCCCCAAGGACAAGGATGTGGAGCGCTTGATCTCCCACATCGGGGGCGTCCCCCTGATCGTGAAACTTCTTGAGGGGACTCAGGGGCTGGGTGTGGTGCTCGCCGACACCAATGCCAGCGCCAAGAGCGTCGTGGAAGCCTTCTCGAAGCTGGAGGCCAACATTCTGATCCAAGAGTTCATCCGCGAAGCGCGGGGATCGGATGTGAGGGCCTTTGTGGTGGATGGCGAGGTGGTGGGATGTATGAAGCGCCAGAGTGCCGACGGGGAATTCCGCGCCAATCTGCACCGCGGAGGACTTGGCGTGGAAGTGGATCTGACTTCTGAAGAGAAAACCGCGGCCGTGAATGCGGCCAAGGCCATGGGTTTGTCGGTGGCGGGCGTGGACATCCTGCAAAGCTCCCGCGGCCCTCTGATCCTGGAGGTCAACTCCTCGCCCGGACTCAAGGGCATCGAAGGCGCCACACGCAAGGACATTGCTTCGACCATCATCCAGTACATCGAACGTTCCGTGGAAAGAGGTCCTGGCTGATGCCTTCAACCTTTACTCTGCGCGGGCAACAGGTTGGTCTCGGCCAGAAGCGCAAGATCGTCCTCACGGTGGGCCAGCTCCCCACGGGCACCGTCATTGAATTTCCTGTCTTTGTCCAACGGGGCAAGGCCGATGGTCCGACCGTGCTCTTTCTTGCCGGAATGCACGGCAACGAAATCAACGGCATCGAGATCCTCAGAAGGCTTCTGCATCGGGACCTGCTCAGGGTGCACCGGGGCACTGTGCTGGCCATTCCCGTCTTCAACATTTTTGGCTTCATCAATTTTTCACGCGAACTTCCCGATGGCAAGGACCCCAACCGCAGTTTCCCCGGGACGGATACTGGCTCCCTGGGAAGCAGAATGGCCCGGATGTTCATGGATGAAATCCTCCCCCATATCGACTGTGGCGTCGACTTCCACACGGGCGGACAGAGCATCCACAATTTCCCACAGATCCGGTGCACCCTTTCCAATACCGAAAACAGGCGACTTGCCTCGGCCTTCGGGGCTCCCTTCACAATGGATGCCCGACTGCGAGACAAAAGCATGCGCAAGGAGGCCCAGAAACTGGGAAAACCCATCCTGATTTTTGAGGCGGGTGAAACGCTCAGACTCGATGAGTTCTCTGTATCAGAAGGCATCCAGGGAACCCGCAGGCTGCTGAAATCACTGGGCATGACCGACGACGGTCCAGCCCCCTCTTCAACCCGCTTCATCAGTTCGGACAAATGGATCAGGGCCAAGCGATCGGGTATCCTTCATATCCAGGTGGGCAACGGCTCCAAGGTCGAGAAGGGGCAGATTCTCGGCACCATCACCGATCCCTATGGGGAACACGAATCCCCCATCAAGAGTCCCGTGGCCGGCTGGGTGATTGCCATCAACCACATGCCTGTGATCAACCAGGGTGATGCTTTGATCCATCTGGGCGAGGCCACCGAGAACCCCCTGGCTTCTTCCGGGATCTCAGAGTCTGACGACTCTTCCGAGCTTGTCCGATAACAGCTTCGACACGCTCTCAAACAACTCGACAGACCTCTTGTCGCATATCCAGCGGCCATCCTTCAGGTCAAAGTGCCAGCCCCCCTTGGGTTCGGCCACCCAGATCTGGTTGGCCGCTCCCTGCCTGTTGATGATGATCTTCACGCCATCGGCAAAGTCCAGCACCACCTTGCCGTCGGCCACACTCACATCCAGGCTGTCATCGTCAAGCTGGTCGACCGACCTCACCAAGCGGGCAAGGACATCGGCGATCTGCTTATCGAGATTGGAATCACGGGTCATACCCCTATCCTAACCTTTTCAGCACCTCACCTCATCCCCATGGAAGGCAGACCGAGGAGGGTCATGGCCTGGATAGCTCTCACACGGTCCCCCGGGTCTTTGGTGAGGGCGGTGATTTTGCCTCTGAGGAGGGCCTCACCGACGCGGGGGT
>JBFWNO010000014.1:0-41391 GCA_050251015.1 Planctomycetota bacterium | reverse complement strand
CGTTGATGGCCTTGAAATGGTCGATGTCAAGGAGGATCAGGGTCATGGGTCTGCGACTCCGGCCGACCCTCTCGATTTCCTCTTCCAGCTTGGCATCAAAATGGCGCCTATTGAAGACCTTGGTGAGAGCATCCTGCGTGCTCTGCTCCTCCACCTGGCGATACAGACGGATCTTCTCGATCATCAGACTCATCGTATTCGACAGGGTTTTCACAATGACTTCGCGCATGTGCTTGACGGCCTCGGTCTCCTGACTGACACCCTCGTGCTCGATCACCCGAAGCAGTCCGATATTGGCACCCTCGGCCCTCAGTGAAAAGACGATTTCTCCCGGTTTGATGTCGGTCTTCGTATCATTGGTGTTGAAGAATCTCTCCAGCCTGCCATTGCCCTTGAGATTGATGGCCCTGGCCTTGGTCCCCGAGGTTCCTTTGGCTACTCGGAGCCAGTCACCCTCCCGCAGGTAGACAATCGCCGCCTTGAAATCGAGTCCATCACTCTTGAGCAGAAGATCGTGGGCATCCTCCAACAAGTCGTCCACATTCTTGGCCTGGGCCAACTTCTCCATGGCAATGTAGGCGGCGCGGATCTTGTCGGTGATGGCCCACAGCCTCGAGTTGGCCATCATGGCGGCGTTGATCTTGGCCTTCTGTGTGGAGATGGTCTTCTCCAGCTCGCTCACATTGGACAGGTCCCTGACAATGCCGATATCGAAATTGTCATAGGGCGACGGGAGATTCATCACGCTGACCTCAAGCGGCAGGACCCGCCCTTGGAGGGTCTTGCAATTGAAGTCGTAGGTCACGGTACGGCCCGGGCGCCTTTCCGCATGCACCTCGGCCACGATCCCGTCCCATTCACCCGGGTCGATGAAATCCGAGGCCTTCTTTCCCTCGATGTCGGCCTGCACCCCCCCCATCAATTCGGCCATGGCCAGATTGACCTTCTCAAATATCCTTTCAGGCACCCGCATCACATACATGGGTCCGGGCATACGCTCAAAAAGTGTGAGAAAAAAATCTGTGGGCAGGATCATCCGATGCGACCCTTGAAATCTTCCAAGGTCCTCCTGAGCCCCTCTTTCCTGTCAACCTTGGGTTCCCATCCCAACAGGGTCCTTGCCCTCGTGGTGTCCGGCCTCCGGACCTTGGGGTCATCTTCGAATCCCGGTGGAAGCGGTTGGAAGGTGATCGAGCTTGCCGAGCCCGTCAACTCCAGGATCTCCTTGGCCAACTGGTGGATGCTGATTTCATGGGGATTGCCGATATTGACGGGATCCACCACCTCGGAATGGAGCAGCTTCCATAGTCCTTCCACAAGATCGCTCACATACTGGAAACTACGGGTCTGCTTCCCGTCCCCATACAGGGTGATCGGTTCCCCCTTGAGGGCCTGCCTCATGAAATTGGGAAGACCGCGTCCATCATCCAGCCTCATTCGCGGCCCGTACGTGTTGAAGATCCTCACAATCCTCGTGCGCACCCCATGGGTTCGGTGATAGGCCATCACCATGGCTTCGGAGAATCTTTTGGCCTCATCGTAGACCCCCCGGTGCCCAACAGGATTGACGTTCCCCCAATACGTTTCAGGCTGGGGATGCACCTGGGGATCACCATACACCTCGCTTGTCGACGCCAACAGGATCCTGGCCCCCCTGGCCTTGGCCAATCCCAGCACATTGTGGGTGCCCAGGGATCCGACCTTGAGGGTCTGGATGGGCATGCGCAGGTAGTCCGCCGGGGATGCCGGAGAGGCGAAATGGAGGATGTTGTCAAGACGTCCGGGGAAGTGGATGGTCTTAGTGATGTCATGCTCAATCAGCTCAAAACGGGATTCCCTGGCGAGATGTGCGATGTTGGCCCTCGATCCCGTGAGGAAGTTGTCCATAGCCACCACTTTGTGACCCTCAGCCAAGAACCTATCCGCGAGGTGTGAGCCCAAAAATCCGGCGCCACCTGTGATCAACGTGATGTGTTCAGCCATTGCCCATCCCCCTATTCCACCGTGAAGACCACTTGGGACTTCGTCCACTTCGAGGCATCAGCCACCAGGTCAGCCATGCGGATTTCCAGTGTGTAATCGCCTGGATTGATGTTCGCCGGCAAGGCAATCTTGAAGTAGTACCAGATATCTCGGCGCCGATTCTTACTGATCTTGTTCTTCAAACTGTCGTTGCAGATCTGCTCAAACTCCCTGCTCCTGACGCGCTCCATGTCGTGCACGCTGTTCCCTCGAGAGTCGCGGAGAGTGAAATCAACCGCGAGGGAAAGACGGTAGCCATCCGGCGTCTCCTCTTGCCGAAGGTTGTCCGGCTCAATGTAGAGCCAGAGGGTGTCCTTGAGGGTGTACCGCCTTGTCTCATGCGGGGTGTAGACCCCATAGGCCATCGTCCGGGGTTCCACAAGAAAGGCCTTGGCTATCTTCATCCCCCGCGAACCCTTCAGCATTTCATGCACTCGACTCAGGATTTCCTCGGATTTGTCATCGTCCCCCAAACGCCAGTGGACATAGGAGGTCATCAAATCAGCCAACAACGCATCCTGTGGCACCAACCCTCTGGCCGGTAATTTCCGCAGCCGCCGGGCTGATTCTTCCATGTCATTGTCGCGCACACTTTCCAGAAGATCGCGCAAGGCATCCGGAAAGCGCCGCCCCGACCTGTCAGCCGCCAGATCAGCCGGGGTTGGGTTGAGCGGGGTATCCTTGGCAGGGGCCGCAGGCTGGGGATCGGCCGGCTCTTGGGGAAGCGTTGGCTTTTCGGTCGGAACGGGCTCAGGCGGAAGAATCACCAATTTCGGCTTGGGGGCCTCTGGCTCCACCACCTCTGTTGTCACATCGGTAGGAGGACGCTTGAGTTCTTCGGCCTTGCGTACTTCCTCAGGCGTAGGCGTGCTGGCTACGGGATCCACGGGCGGGGATTCCTCTTCTGCCTTGGGTGTGGCTTCCGTTATTGGTTTGGTTTCGGGGTCCGGCTGGGAATCGGGTCCCTGGCCGCATGAAACCAGGAGCACGAGGCCCCATAAGAGACAAGACCTCATGTCACTCAACGCTGTGTTTGATCATGGTCGTCAAGTGCTTGCTGCGCTCCCCTGCGCGATTCATGTAGCTTTCAAATTCTTCCTTGAAGGTGTTTGTCAGCTGGTTGTCAGCCTCAACCTTGGCATACCACTCAGTGCCGAACTGCTTGATATCGATGTAAAGGGCCTTCACTTCCCGAATCTTGGTGTTACGGGCTTCGACATCCGAATCGCCCATCTGTTCAAGCTCGCTATAGGCGGCATCGGCCTTGGCGAACAGCTCCACGATCTTGGCCTGCTCGGCTTCGTAGGTGGGGATGGCCTTCTTGACAATCTGGACTTCCTTTTTCTTGAAGTACTGTTTCCACACGAACAGCCCCCCAAAGCCGAGGCACAGCAAACCGGCCACACCGATGATGATGAGGTTGCGCTTCTTCCTGATGGCGGCCTTGTCACGGCTCTTGGAGCGCTCCTGTGAACGCTGTTCGGCATTGGCGGCCTTTTCTTCCAACGAGATCTCCGGATCTTTTTTCCGGCTTTTCTTGCCACCCTTGGTATGGGCCTTGGGCCTGGATTTCAGGGCGTCGATCTCCTCTTTCTTGCGGCGGCGATCTTCGCCCTCGGACTTTTCTTCCTCGGTTTCATCAAGAACGGGAGCCTCTGGCTCTTCGGCCACCCCTTCCTCCATGTAATCCGGAAGGTCCTCGGCAGCCGGATCAGCCTCCATCACCGCCTCATCGCTATCCGATTCCAGGCTTTCGACAGTGGATTCCTCCTCGGAAACTTCCTCGTCGGACATCTCCTCTACGGGAAGCTCCTCAACATCCTCGCCCATCGACCCTTCAATCATTGTGTCCTCGACAGCGACCTCTTCGACCACCTCATCCGCCGGGGTCTCCAAACTCACATCCACATCCTCAAGGGGTTCAAATTCACTGGGTTCGGCAGCCTCAACCTCCACCGTGGCCGTACCGGTGTCCATATCCGTCACCTCTTCGGCCATTGGTTCCATGGATTCGATCTCCAGGTCGGAAGCCAGCTCGACATCACCCGTATCAATGTCTTCATCCGCGCTGACCAGGGGGGCGTCGACCTCCTCCAACTCCGCATCCTTGCCATCGGGCTGGTCCTCCAGAGGCTCATCAATGGAAAGATCCTCGACATCGATGTCCTCAAGTTCCTCAGGTTCACCGATGTCATCGGCCGAGACGTCCTCGATCAGATCATCCCCCGACACCTCATCGTCAAGTTCAATCGGCTGGGCCTCTACCGTGTCGCCTATCGACGGCGCAGGAACGGGCCTGGGCTTCGGAGCCTTGGCGGGGCTGAGAATCCCGAACATCACGTCGGAACAGGGATCACAGTAGGCCTGACCGTCTAGCAACACAGCGACGCCCGTCTGGATGGCGGTCGGGGCAATGACGGTTCCACAACGATGGCATTCTGACATGGGATCTCCTTAGAGTGTCACGTGGGTTCGCAATGCGGCGAGACGGGCATTGAACTCCTGGTCCGTGAGCTTGCGAAGACGGTGGAATGAAAAATCCTCCACACAAAAACTGGCCGCCGTTGTTCCCGCTAACAGGGCCTCCTTGACGCCCTTGAAGCTGAGATCTCCCGTCTTGTCGAGATAACCGGCAAGGCCCCCTGCAAAGCAATCACCCGCCCCCGTGGGATCGAAGACCTTCTCCAAGGGATAGGCGCCAATGGAGTAGGTGCCTTCCTTGGCAATAAGCAGGGCGCCATGCTCGCCCTTTTTCACCACGACATAGCGGGGTCCGCGCTTGAGCAGGCTTTTGCCGGCCACGATGAGGTTGTCATTCTCCGTGAGCTGGCGCGCCTCTTCGTCATTGAGGATAAAGAGATGGGAGGCGCGGATCACATCAAAGAGGGCATCCCGCTCGATCTCGATCCAGAGATTCATGGTGTCGGCCACCACAAAGCGGGGATTTTTACATTGCTGAAGAAGCATCAGTTGCTGCTTGGGGCTCATGTTGGCCAGGCACACCGTATCGGCGTTTTGCAAGACCGATGGGACCTTGACCTGCCAGCCTTCAAAGATGCTCAGGTCGACATGAAGGGTGTCACGGTTGTTCATGTTCTCGTGGTATTTGCCATGCCAGCTGAAGGTGGGCTTTGGACTGCGCTCCAGTCCCGCCAAACTGATGCCCCTGCCTTCCAGAACCTTCAGGTATTCATCCGGGAAGTCGTGCCCTATCACCCCGACAAGACTGGCCTTCGTCAAAAAACTGGCGGCGTAAGCAAAATAGCTGGCACTTCCACCAAACACTCTGTCGGCACGACCATGAGGCGTTTCCAGGGTGTCCAAAGCTACTGAACCACCCACAATTAAAGACACAAGGACCCCTTTTCGGATATTTTAACGAAGCATCCTTATTTTAGTTATAACAACAATTAGAGTTTCAATATGTTTATTATATTTTACATATGGAAATTATTAATCTATAGGAACTCCAAATTTTCTAAAATATTGACCGGCTGTCCATCCATTAATATTACCATTACTCTCATCATCCAATACCACAGTCATCACCTTCCCCCCCCTTTCAATCATGAGACTCTTTGCAGGAATTGAGCCCCAAAAAAGAATGCAATAAAGTGCGCCAAAATCCTCCAGGAGTTTGCCTTCAACGCCAATGATAACGTCGCCAACCTGAAAAGGCTTGAGATCCGGATTGGCGTTGCCTGGCGGAGACAATTTCAGCTTGGTGTAGGCCCGCGGCTTGAACTCCAGAGTCTGGCCAGGCCATTGGGTCAAGACCATGGCGCCACGTTCAGAAACAATGACCCATCGTCCGCAATCAGGTTCTCCCATGAAGGTCATCCGTCCCTGCGAATCGGCTTGCAGGGCTTCTCCATCAACCCCCTTATTGGGATAAACCATAATGGCTTCATTGGGGTTGCATCCCACCAATTGGATTTCCTTCAGGGAATTGATGTCCTGAATACCCAGCTCATTCATTCCAGCACTCAGCAAGATCTCCTGTTGTCGAACGATTTTCTCTCCTTGTCGAACAACGATCGAACAGCGACCAGGATGCAAGGGACCCAGTTCGACAACTCCTGACCGATCGGGCTTGTACATCGGATGCTGATGCCAGGATTGCTGACTCGATATCAGCGGGGGCCCATCGATCCTTTCGGTCATCACGCTGAAGTTGAGCTTTTGCGATTCCGCATCCATGGACACCCTCAAGAATGCCGGTCGCTTGAAATCCAAATCGACCTTTCTTGTTCCGGGCATGCATTCCGCAATAGCCATGCCCAGTTTGGGATGGTGTGCACAAAGAATGATGGAGCTTCCTCTTTCCCAAATCTGCTGAATCTGCATTGAGATTGCTATCCCGACATTGTCACCGACACGCTGCCAAGGACAGGGCTCGAGGAAGGAATCGGCCTGAGCCATCGACATCCAGGTTTCAAGACCCTCTTCTGCCTCTTTGGGCATGGACAATTGAATGAGGTTGTCCGCCCCCGGGAGAGATACCGGGATCTCGACTGTGAGAGGCACCCCCTTGTACTCAAAAACAATTTTATTCCAGGGAAAGTCCGTCAGGCACACCTCATAATCACCCTGTTCAACAGGATCAAACAAAGCGGGATACCCCCCCCCATTCAACATGATGGATCCCCCACTCAATGGCTTCTGGCCCTTGCTGACCTGGTACAACAGGAAGGACCTGCCACTTTTTTTGATCTCATCACAATCCCCCCCATCCTTGATCACAAACCGCACCCCGTTTGGTTCTTTGAGATTGAAGGCGAGAGTGTCGGCAGCACTCCAATGGTCGGAATCGAATTCCACCAACTCCGAATGCAACCCGTTTGTCTGAGCCTGCAACTTCCATTTGCCCATGGGCAATTTCAATACGTCCCCATCTGCAACAAAAAAATACTGGTCCTGCAATCCCGTCATATGTCTGGCAAATGCCGCCAGATTGAAGGCAGACAGCGGGTTTCCGCTTGGGTCAAGACACCGGACCTTCACCAAAGACACCGGACTTAGCTTGACTTCAACTGATGATTTGAGGGTGGCGAGATCGACAGCTCCAGCCATCGAATCGCGGATGGCTTCAACCCGATAAAAACCGTCGACGAGATTGCCAATCTCAAAGCCTCCGTCGGCACCACTCAGACCCGTTCCACTGACCAGGTGCTGCAACTTCACTTCAACATGGGCTCCGGCCACCGGCTGGCCATTCTGGCCAACAACGCGGCCACGGAGAACTGATCTGGCGAATTCCGGAAGCTTCGCAATCCCATCATCTCCTGATTTCTGAGATAAGGGGATTTGCGCTGTGGACTCTTGATGCGGCTTCAACCCTTGCTGCCCCGATCCCTGCATCGCGACTCCCGACTCCTTGTCCAGCGGACCCATGGAAATCACCGTGCCGATGGCAACAGTGTCGGCGTATTGCGACATGGCAATGTATACGCACAAGCCGCCAAGCAAAATGCACAACATGTGAGAAAGGAATTTCATGGTGCCACCAACCAAGCAAACTCCATACCGTTTCCCGGGTTGGAACTACCGCCTATTTGATCGCCAGTTTCAATGTCTGGAAATCCACATTGCCATCGATGACCTTAATGTGCTTGGGAAGCTGTGAGCCTGAAAACTTGAACTTGCCCGTCAGGAGCACCACAGGCATGGGCGGACCCTTGGAAAAATCCTTCACGGCTTCCGAGGCGCTGTCTTTGTCGCCCACAAAGGCCAAGGCTTTGGTATAGCCGGCCTCAGGGGAAAGGTCGGCGGAGGATTTGAGGCAGGTCACCTTGTGGCCCTGGCACCGCAGGAAGAAACTCAGGATGCGATGATCCTCCTCTCCGTTGCGCACAAGCAGGATATGCTCGGCAGATTTCGGCGGCACCATGGCGCGACCGACTTCCTTTTCTGTCACCCCAAGGAACTCAAGGAATTCCCTGACGCCCTTGAAGATCAGGTTGATCTCCTCGTCCTTGAATTCACCATCGTTGTACCCATAGGCCTTCCAAAGGGCATCCGGGATGGCACCACCGATGCTGTCACCGCCAAATCCGATCAAGGAAGCCTTGGCCATTTGGTTGGCGAGGTAAAGACTTTCCGCGAGCCCGGGCTTGAGAGCCCCATCCTTGTCGGCCTTGGGCGGCGTGTGGTGACGGAGCACGGCATCGGCAATGTGGCCGGCAAAGTTCCACTTTTCCATGACGGCCTTTGAGACCGCATTGTGGGTGCGCTCAAAGACTTTGACCTCCGAATCAAAGAGGGATATACTGTTGATGTTCGCCAGCTGGAGGGCCTTCTGGAAATAGCCGCTCAGGTAGTCGTCGAACAGCAGCTTGCCAAAATCGTGGAGGAGCCCCGCCAGGAAAGCATCGTCGGTGTGGGGTGCTTTGGTCTTCTTGCTCAGGTATTCTCCGATGATGCCCGTGGCCACCGAGTGAACCCAGAAGTGCAGGCGGTTGAATCCGAAGCATTTCTGATCGGCGGCAAAGAGCTTGAAGACGCTGAAACCCAGCACCATCTTGCGGCACTCATTGAAGCCGATGCGCACCACGGCCTGCTTCACAGAAGTGATCTGGCTCTGGCCCTTGTAGAAGGCACTGTTGGCGCGCTTCAGGGTCATGGCTGCGATGGCCGGGTCGGAGTTGATCGCCTGCTCCATCGCCTGGGCTCCCGACTTCTCATCCTGTGAAACCTGGGTGATCTTGGCCACGGCATGGGGCATGGCCCTGATCTCGTCAGCCTCGTTGATGACCATGTCGATCATCTCTGCGATGGTCATCCCGGGCTTAAAGTTGAGGTTCTTGATGTTGGACACCACGATGTCGCGGCTCCCGCGGTTCATCGCCCCCTCGATCTTTCGCATCAGCACCTGCTCGGAGGTGGGCTTGACGAGAAACTCAAGGGCGCCGGCCCGGATCGCAAGGATCACCTTCTCTTCGGTCGGCGTGGCACAGGTCACCAACATCGGAATGCTGCCCTGGTAGGTTTTGTTGAAGGCTGTGATGATGTCGAAGCCGGTCTTGGGCCCGGCCTTGACCTCCTCGGCGATGATCATCATCTTGACCTGGGCTCCACGCACCTTGGTGAGGATTTCTTGCAGGGATTCGCAGGTGATCACGTTGAAACCATGGCGTTTGAGAACGGCCGTCATCATGAAACCCATGCTGCGGTCGGGCTCCAGAATGAGGGCGGTCTTTTTCCCTGCCAGTGCACCGGTCATGACGCTACCCGAAGACGCATTTGTCCAGCATACCATGCCCCCTTCGGGCATCCCGCATCTGGGCCAACGTCAGTTCAGCAGGTCTTTCACCACCTCACGCTCGGCCACAAGTTCCTTGATGGTGCCATCCAGGCGCTTCTGGCTGGCGGGGCTGAGGGAGATGCCTTTCTCAATGGTCCAGCGTCCCTTGTCGCAGGTGACGGGGAAACTGGAGATAAGGCCCTGGGGCACTCCGTAACTGCCATCGGAACACACCGCCATCGAACAGATCCTGCCACGCGTGCCTTGGGCCCAGTCCCGTACATGGCACACCAGGGCCCAGGCCGCTGAAGTCGCCGAGCTCTTCCCACGGGCCTTGATGACAGCCGCGCCGCGGTTCTGCACCGCGGTGATGAAGTCCCCGTCAAACCAGGCACGGTCTGTGATCACCTTGGTGGCAGGTTGGCCGCCAATCCTGGCATTTTCATAGTCTGGCACCATCGTGCTGGAGTGGTTGCCCCAGATCACCATGTGGTCCACATCCGTGACGGGTTTGCCGCTCTTGAGGGCCAATTGGCCTTCGGCGCGGTTCTGGTCGAGGCGGGTCATGGCGCTGAATCGTTCGGGAGCGATACCCGGGGCGTTTCGCATGGCAATCAGGCAGTTGGTGTTGCAAGGGTTCCCCACCACCGCCACGCGGATATCGGCCTTAGCCTTGAGGAGGGCCTTGCCCTGGCCTGTGAAGATAGGGCCGTTTTCCTTGATCAGGTCGTTGCGCTCCATGCCCGGACCGCGGGGCTTGGAACCCACCAACAGGGCATAGGAGGCATCCTTGAAGGCGACAGCAGGGTCATCGGAGATTTCCACGCCCTTGAGGAGCGGGAAAGCCATGTCCTCAAGCTCCATCTTCAGGCCTTCCAGCGAACCCACAGCCACAGGCACTTCCAGGAGCGACAGCTTGATCGGTGTATCACCCAGCATCTGCCCCGAGGCAATCATGGGGATCAGGGAATAGGCAATCTGCCCGGCGGCTCCGGTCACGGCAACTTTGACGGCTTCTGTCATGGGGTTCTCCTAGAGGAGAAGCAGTTTATCAAAAACAGTGTTTTTCGTGGGGTGTCCGCATCTCATCCCTCCCCCTCTTGGGGGGAGGGTTAAGAGAATAGGGGCAAAATAAAAGGGGCCGACACATGGGTCGGCCCCTACGGAATCACGGAATCATCAATTGCGAAACGTTAGAACCCCGACTCGATCTCGCCTTCGGGAATGGCAGGTTGGGAGGCCTGGATGGTCCCATTGCTCGCCACGGCGATGCGACGGACCTTTGGCTCTGTGGAAGGCGCAGGAGCCTGGGCCACGGGAGCCGTCACGGAACCCACCTGAACCCTTTGCACCTGGGGTGCGGCTTGGGCGGCTTGAACCACCGTGCGCACCTCAGGTTGGGCCACGGCGGCCTGGCGCTGGACCTGCTGGACCAGCTTCTTCTCGCGGCTTTGGGCCGCGATCAGGGCGCCATTGGCCACGGCGCACAGGGGGTTGGAGGCATGGCGCACCGCGCGGATCTCGAACGGAAGATCCATGGTGCCGGCCACCTCGGCAAAGAGGTCGAGGAAGCCCGGAACCAGCGTGGTGCCGCCGGCCACCACAATCTCAATGGGATCATCGAGACTGCGGTCGCTTTCGGAGAACTTGTCGGCAAAGGACTGCATGACGTAACGGATGAGGTCCTCGGTGTAGATTTCCAGCGCGCTGGCCATCTTCACTTCGTGCTCACGGTTGTAGCTGCCCTTGATCTGGTACTTGCCTTCCTTGAACTTGATCACGCGGCTGGCGGGGATCTGCGTGACCTCGCTGACCTTCTGGTCGATCCAGTCGCCA
Source organism: Planctomycetota bacterium (assembly GCA_050251015.1). Taxonomy (GTDB): domain Bacteria; phylum Planctomycetota; class JBFWNO01; order JBFWNO01; family JBFWNO01; genus JBFWNO01. The sequence goes on along the minus strand of JBFWNO010000014.1, from coordinate 30,290 downwards.
CCCCTGCTCACGGAGAACTCGAGCAGTTTTTGGGCACGCCAGGTAGCCACAATATTCACCATGCCCGCCCCAAAGCTGATCCCAAGGCCGCTGAAGGGCACATTCTCGCCCTCGGATTGGCACACGGGGTTCTCGGAGTAGACGATGGCCAGGGCCTCATTCAGGACGATGGGGGTGTAGCCCATGTTCTTGATGTGGCGTGTGAGCACCGTGCGGTGGAAGGTGGTGTCGAAGGAACCGTCGAGGGGATCGGCCGGCGAGGTGATCGCCACCACTTCACCGGGGTGAGAGGGGGCACCCAGAACGCTCTGGATGATGATCTGGAGCACGCCCACGGCATCGGCCTCGTTGGGGTTCAGCACACCCTTGGCCATCGGCCTCTTGAAGCTCTTCCGGGAGCCCGAGATGTTGCTGTAACGGAGGGCGTCATCCCCCACCACATGCACCTCGGAACCCTTACGGATCACCATCGGGCTGTTGCACCCGAGGCTGTCCTCGAAGTCTTCACGGCTGAGTGTGAAAAAGGAGTTCCGCTGCTTGCGGAACACCACCTGGTTGTTCTCGTTCCGGGCGCTCACGACATACATGGTGCCCACGTCTAGTCCCTTGGCCATTGTTCCCTCTTTCTTTCTTCTCTCTTGGTTTCTACTCTCGGTTTACTTTTTTTCTCTCGGGTTGCCCCATCTGCCACGTCATTCCGGCGGCGTCAGCCGTCGAATCCATCCAACGAACTCAGAAGATCCACGCGATCCGCGTTCGCTTCCGACTTCGCAAATTCCTTCACCACAGCCTGGCGGGTGGAAGACACTTCCACATCCATGTCCCTCGACACGCCTTCCAGGAGCCGGGCCCGGTTGCGGGCCTCCTGATCTCCCTCGGAACGGGCCTGCCTCACGTGCCGCGTCGGCTCGGGGGTCCTGACCGTCTGGCTTGCGGGGGCCGGCGCCGCCGCCACGGCACTGACCCTTTCCAGCAGGGTTTCCATCATGGAGGAAAGTCGAGCGATGCCCCGGCCCTGCTCCTGCAACTGTTCCTGGATCAGGCGTTGCCATTGGGCCAGCGGACCGGGGTCGGCGGGAGCCTCGGGCTGGGCCGGCCTGTCATCGTTCTTCATCTCGGTCTGGAGATAGCCTTCTTGGAAGGCCACCTTCAACTGACGCGAACTCTCCAAGAAAGAACGGTCCTGAGACAGGGTGTCGAGATCGATGGTGCCGCCACCGGCCACGCGTACAGCCTGACCCAACGGCAAAAAGCCATGCAGCTCAATGGCCCCTCTCAGGGTGTTGCGAACGATCCAGGTCATGCCCCTCTTCTCTCAGCGTCTCAATGACGCCAGCACCAGTGGAGCATGGAAGCTGTCACGGCGCAAGGCGCCAGTGTGACGCGGCGTTCAGCAGTCCGAGTGCGACGGGATGGCGTCGTTCAACGCCAGATGGACTTGACGTGCTCCAGGCTCCACGAGGAGGCTTCCCCTTCACCTTCATCCACAAAGATGCAAGAGACAGGCCCCTCCAATTCATGACGCCCCGATTTGTCATTGAAGCGGCATCCACCCTTGAAACTCATGGTCATGCGCCTGTTGATCCCCTGGCCCAGGATCACGGCCTTTTCCTGGCGTCCCATGATGAGGCGAACCTCATCGGGATTCATCCCCTCCACCAGAATCCCCTCATGAAGCATCGGAGCTGCATGAGCCCTTTCAGGATGCTGGCGCAGGTATTCCCGGATATTCGCCGCGTTGTCCGAACCGCAGGAAACTAGCAGAGAGAACAGGGCGAGACATGCGATCCTCATTTGGAATCCAATTCCTTGAGCAACTTGGCGGCCTTTTCCGCCGTGTCCGACTTGGGCTCATGAGCCATGATCCATTCCAGTAGAGGCCTGGCTTCCTTGGGCTTGCGCTCCTCAAGATGCATCTGGGCAAGTTCAAGACGGGCTTCGGACTGGTACTTTCCGAAAGTGAAGTCGCGAATGTAGAGCCCGAAAGCCTCTTCGGCAGCGCCATTCTTGCGCCGCTCCAGATACAGCCTGCCCAGGTGAAACTTGGCCATGTCCAGAATCCGGGGATCCGACCTCCGAGCCAGGGGCCCCAGGACCTTCTGGAATTCAAGGATGGCCTTATCTTCCTTGCCGGCCTCAAACAAACAGCGGCCAAGGTAGTAGCGGGCCGAGGATTCCCAGAAACAACCCTCCCCTTTGGAAATCAGCCTGTGAAATTCGTCGATCAAATCGGGTCGATCAGGATTCGGGGTGTCCTGGTATTTTTTGTACAGGGCCTTCCAACCCTCCAGTCCTTTGTGGGCCAGCTTTTCAATCTCTTCCTTGCCCCGACTCGACCATTCCTTCTCCAGGAGTTTGAAGCCGCCAGGCACATCGGCACCCAGGAGACCCACAGGATCCGCCCCTTCGCCCACCTTTTTCAGGAAGACTTTGAGGCCCTCGGCTTTGAATTTTTCCTCGATGTAGCGGAACGCAAGAATGTCATCGGCTTGGTCCCGTTCATTGTGCTTGTTGTCTTCCTCCCATCCATCGACGATCTCGGTGGTCTTGTCTTCGTTGTCGGCAATGATGAACAGGACTCTATCGTCTCCCATACCACTGGCATGGAGGGCCATGCCGTGCAGGAGCCAGGCCGCCACCTTGTCGCGCTGGGGATAGACCTGCCTCCATACGGCACGCGCCAGTTGGTACGTCGCCTCACCCTCCAGATCGGCCACCCCGGCACGGGCAAACTCGCGATGCAGGGTCACCGTGAATATACCCCCATCTTCCTTGAGGTCGGAAGCATCAATCCGCCTCTCCTTAGCCTTGGCTTCGGGAAGGTCGGCAAACACCAGCACCAGCTTCTCGGGAACTGGGCTGGTTAGGCCCAGTTTATCCTCAATACGCTTGAGGGCCTTCGCCTTGAGACTCCCCACCTTGCCGTCGAGTTCGCGGTCAAGACGGGAACGGTCAGCTTCGGGCGAGGCCGCCATCAACACCACGGCCAACACCAGCGGAAGGGCCCTCATACTGTTGAAGCCAGTGATTTTTTGCGCTCGCCCGCAATCACACGGGCTTCATAGCTGGCATGGCGCCGTTTCTGGAGCTTGTCACGGGGCACACCTGTTTCAATGGGGTCCCAGGGCAACAATTCCGTTTCGGATCTTTCGCGAAGATTGAAAAACTGGCGGCCCAGTCCTGTGGCTTCTTCGGCCTTTTGCCAAATGTCGGGCCTGAAATCCTCGCGCCAGGCATCAAATCGCGCCCCCATGCGCCAGGCTTCCTCGATCACCCGGCTAACGCGCCTGTCACCCCTGGCGATCAGGCCCTCCACCTGGCTGGTTTCCACCTCATGGAACTTGAGCCACACTGCACTGCCACGGGCTGCGGCCTTCATCTCATCCAGGATTGCGGGAACTTGGGCGGGATCAAGCATGGCCTCCCACTGGAAAGGGGTGTGAGGCTTGGGCACAAAGATCGACACTGTGCAGGTGACCCGGGCCGGACGGCCAAAGGCCTCCCGCCCCAACTCCGAGACGGCCCGCCCCAGCTTGACGATCTCAAGCCTGTCCTCCATCGTTTCCGTGGGCAGGCCGATCATGAAGTACAGCTTGACCTGCCTCCAGCCATGTTCGAAGGCCGTACGCACGGCGCGGAAGAGGTTCTCGTTCTTGATGCGTTTGTCGATCAGGGCCCGCAGCCGCTCGCTGCCGGCCTCGGGTGCAAACGTGAGGCCCGCCTTGCGCACCGATGACACCAGCGAGGGGACATCGCCAATGCTCTCATCAATATGCAGGGAGGGGAGTGACAGATTGACATTCCGACCCTCGAACTCCTTGTGCAGGAGCTCGGTCAGGCGTGCGAGCCAGGGGTAGTCGCCGCTGGAAAGGCTGGTGAGCGCGATCTCGTCGAGACCTGTGTTGCGGTAACTCTCGGCAGCGGCGGCCACCAACTGCTCGGGTCGGCGCACCTTCATTCCGTTCTTCACCACGGTGGCCTGGCAAAAATTGCACTTGTAGGGGCAACCTCTCATGATCTCCATGGTCACCCTGTCATGCACCACCTCCACAAAGGGTACCACCGGAGCTGTGGGGATGGGCGAGGCTGAGAAATCTTTCACCTGGGCCTGCCGGAACACCGCGGGCAACCCTGGCTCCTTGGGGGTCACCGACTCCAATGTGCCATCGCTGGCATAGTGGGGCTCATACAGCGAAGGCACATACACCCACGAAAACGTTTTTTGGAGATCGATAAGAAGATCGACTCGGTTCATGGTAGGGGCAGGGCTTGCCCTGCCCTCTTGATCTGTGCGGGCGGGGCAAGCCCCGCCCCTACCATGCCAACCCTTCTCCCTCAAAAACGCGATCAGTTCCCCGATGGCATCCTCGCCATCACCCAAGAGGAAGAAATCAAAGAAATCCGCCATGGCCTCAGGGTGCAGGGCCATGGGGCCCGCCCCCATCACCAGGGGTTCACTGCCTTTGCGGGCCCGGGCATGCAGGGGAATCCCGGAAAGGTCCAGCATGGTCAGCACATGCGTGGCGCACAGCTCGTACTGGAGTGAGAAGCCCAGAAGATCCATGTCCATGAGGGGTGTGGTGCTCTCGAGGGTGGTCAAGGGGAGCCCCTTGAGCTTCAGGCGCTGTTCCATGTCGGGCCTCGGGGAAAACACCCTCTCGGCCCAGCAACCCTCCATCTTGTTCACCAGGTGGTAGATGATTTTCGAACCCACATGGCTCATCCCGATGGTGTAGGCCTCGGGGTAGCAGATGGCCATCCGGAAATCCACGGCGGTGGGATCCTTAACCACGGCGTTGATCTCCCCCCCGATGTACTGCGCCGGCTGGCGCACGAAGGGCCAGACCTCCGACCGCAGCCGCTCGCGGATTGAGATGGATGTGGATTGCGTCATGCCAAGCGTGTCCTCAGGACTTCGCCGGCATGGCCGCATCGGTGCCGCGCCAGCAGTTGGGAGTGGTGATCTGGGCCCCGCCAGCCTTGGCATGCCAGAAGAGCTCCATGCGGTAGGCGGTGAGGAACTTGAGGACCGTATTCACCAGGGCCGGGCCCAGCGTGGTGGTTTCTCCCCAGGGATATACGGTGTTGTTGGAGAGGTCCGACGTTTTCAGCGTGGACAGGAGAGCCTTGAGCTCGCGCTCCTGGGTGTTCAGGGCTGCGGGAATGTCATCCCATTCCAGCGTGGCACTGGCCGCGATGACTTCTCTGGCCAGATTCCAATCACTCTTCACCAGAGCCTTGGCGGGGCCGATGCCGCACACGCTCAGATAGCGAAGCAACTCCAGGGTGCTGCGACCGTTCGGCGCAAGGCGCAGATTCCGGGCAGAGACCGGCACCTTGCCGTAAAGATGGCGGATGACGGACATTTCGTGGCAAACGCTTTGAGTGTACTGCTCGAGGGTGATCATGGGCACCTCCTGGTGGGGTGTATTTTAGGGGGTATACTGTGGGTAATGAAGGTTTTTTGCATCCGCAAGAACTCTGAAGAATTCCTCTTCGGCTACGAATTGGGCGAGGAAGAGGCCCTGGTGAGGGCCATGATCGAGGTGACCCTTCAGCCCGACAGCCGCCTGGAAATCAGCGATGTCGTCATGGCCGTGAAGGCCTGCCCCGAGGTGTTTGCCAAGGCGGCGTGAAGGTGGGCGGGTGAGGGGTGCTCCCCGCAGCGACGAATCACGTGGAAGTCGCAAGGGGAATACCCCTCACCCGCCCCAAAGCATGACCTGAGATAATTCACGATATGCACCTGAAAGTCTGTTATTCCCCCGACGCCGACGACGTCTTCATGTTCTGGGCCCTGGAAAAGGGCCTGATCCCCTCCTCCCACCGGTTCACCTTCGGGCGCCGCGACACCCAAAGCCTCAACCTCCTTGCCGCCAGGGGCGAAGCCGACATCTGCGCTGTGAGCGCAGCGGCGGTGCCGGGGCTTCTCAAGCAGTACCGCCTTCTCCCGCATGGTGGCAGTGTGGGGGACAACTATGGCCCGGTCGTCGTCACGATGCGCCATGAAGATGAAGGGCGCCGTGCGCGGCGCCCCTACACGAATGCGGAAAGCATGAGTGGGCGGGCGGGGGGTGTCCCCCGCAGCGACGAGTCACGGGGAAGTCGCCAGGGGGATACCCCCTGCCCTCCCCCACCAGAACCAGTAGCAATCCCCGGCGAACATACGACAGCAGCGCTGGTGTTGAGGCTCTTACATCCGGGCATTCGTACGGTGGAAGTGCCCATCTCGCCTTTTGCCGAAGCCTTCAACTGCCTCAGGGACGGCCGCGCGAGTGCCTCCCTCCTCATCCATGAAGGGCGCCTGACTTATGAGCGCGAAGGCTGTGAACTGATCGAGGACATCGGGATCTCCTGGATGAAGCGCACGGGTCTCCCCCTGCCCCTCGGCGTGAACGTGATCCGCCGCGACCTTCCCGAAACCCTCCAGCGTGAGCTGGAATCCCTGCTCCGGGAAAGCCTGAAGTGGGCCAAGATGCACCGTGACACCGTGATCAAGGGTATTCTCCAAGAAAAGCTGGGAAACCTGCGCACCCACGATGAACTGGTGCGCTATCTCGACCTCTATGCCAACGACGACACGCAACAATTCAGCTCAAGGGCCGTGGATGGCCTCCGCAGACTGTTTGCCGAGGGCTCCAAAGCCGGTTTGCTCCGGACCCCCGTGCCCCAGTCCGAGCTGGACGGCAGTTACTGGCGCTAGTTCCGGCGATCCTGCAGACGCGCGAGGAGCCGGAGCAACTCCACATAGAGCCACACCAACGTCACCAAGAGTCCGAAGGCCGCGATCCATTCCGTATTCTTGGGAAGGCCCCTGCGGGCCCCCTCTTCGATGAAATCGAAGTCGAGGACCAGATTGAAGGCCGCCAAGAGCACCAGCAGACCGCTGAAGGCGATGCCCAGCGGGGAACTGTCGTGCAGGAAACTCATGTGAACCCCGAAGAACGAGGCGATCCAGGTCCCGAGATAGAAAAGGGCGATGCCCCCCGTGGCCGCAAAGACCCCCAGCTTGAAATTCTCACTGGGCTTGATCAGCCCGGTGCGATAGGCCGTCAGGAGCCCCAGCAGGGTGCCCACCGTCAAGGTGATAGCCTGACCGGCGATGCCGGGATAGCGCATTTCAAAAACGTAGCTCAATCCGCCCAGCACGACACCCTCGGCCACGGCATAAGCCGGTGCCAGGAAGGGAGCAAGACTCCTGGCGAACATCAGCACAAGGGCACAGCCGAGTCCCACCAAGGCGCCTCCGGTAATCCAGCCCATCACAGCGGCATTTCCCGATGCGGCCTGGTTCCATGTGTAGAGGCCTGCCGCAACGAGGATCCCCACCAGGAGATAGCATTTGGTCACCGTGCCCTGGATGGTCATCACTCCGGATCCCGAGTCCAGCCTGGAATCGGCACCACGAAACAGGTTGTCGTTCAGGGCAGGATTGGATGTTCTGAGCATGGATCACCTCACGCGTAGGTATCCATTTTACCTTGGCAAACCCCAGACTTCGTCGGGATCCAGGAGGGGATCCAACCCAGGGGGCCGCAGGAGGCGCCTGTCACGCAGGGGTAGGAGTTTCTGCGCCTCCACGGCCGTGACAGGATGGTCAAGCACCCACACCTGGAGGGCCGTCACAGAGGGCCAGCTCTGGCGGTGCATTGTGAAGGGAAAGGGGGAGTTGAAATACTTCACATCGTCAAAGGGCAGGATCACCGGTTGACCCTTGAGCCACCCCTTCTCGAGACCGCGGAGGATCTCGTTGGTCCAGGTCACCTCGCGGGTCAGGAAGGGATGTTGGGTCCGCAGGACGACATACTTCACACCCTCGGGGGATTTCAGGTTGGGGGCCAAGGCTCTCCCTGCACCCCACTCCGGCACCCGCCAGTTGAAGGTCAGCCCGGTCATCAGCTCCAGCGCCGTGCCATCCATGGCGCAGATCACCTGTTCACCTTCCTTCACAGAGTCCTTCAGCCACAGGGCCAGGCCCTCCAAGGGCCATGTCTCCTTCGTTTTCTTCCCATCCTGCAGGCATACATGAATGGACCGCCGACCTTCCCTTCCGGGCCATGGATCGATGACCGCCTGCCAGGCATCACGGGTGTTGGTGACCGCTCGCCCGGCCTCACGCGTCAAAGGCATGCTCCACCGCGCGGCCCTCTCAGACAGGCTCGAAGCCATGGCGAAGGGCAGCACCTGGAAGGCATACGTTCCGATTGCCAGTGTGCCCACCGCCATGGCCCACACAGGCCTGGAAGCGGAAAGGTGCCAGAGCCACTGGGCCAGCGCGAGAACAAACAAGGGAAGGAACATCAGCGCCAGGCGGGTGTAAAAACTGGGGATGCACAACATCAGACCCACAAGACAGGATCCGGCCAGAAGAGGGCGCAAGACCCTCGCTCTCCAACCTGTCAACACCATCAGGGCCAGCAAGGCCACGGGGAACACATCGAGATTGAATTCCGAGGCATGCCAGGCCAAGACCCTCAGGGCCTGGGAAGCCCGATCGGGGAGCATCAACACCCATGCCGCGAGGTCGCTGCCCAGCGAGGCATGCAAGGCCATCAGCCCCATCGCAAAGCCATAACCGCCGAGCATGGCGCTGAGCCTGCGTTTGTCGGCCAACGCCTGCATCACCAATGCCACCGGAATCCAGCACAGGGCCACAACCCAATTGGTGAGATACAACGTCAACAAATGGATGGAATGAACAAGTAAACCTTGAAGGGGGGCAGGGGGTGTTCCCCGCAGCGACGAGTCACGGGGAAGTCGCCAGGGGAATACCCCCTGCCCCCCCATCACGGTCACGACCCCCCATGCAACCAACAACCACACCACCGGGTAATACCGCAATTGCACCGCGAGCGACCAAACCCAGGGATTGAGGCCCCATACCAACGCCCCCAGGAGCACAGCTGAGGCGCTCCCCGTCAACCTTCCCACACCCCCGGCAACCACTCCAAGGGCCAGAAGAGAGCAGACAAAGAAGGGCCAGCGGGCCATCCTCCAATCCTGATCCGAGGTCCAGCCACCCAGAGCCGCCAGCCAATTCTCCATCGGGCTCATCAGGGGCAGGTCGCCCTCGGCGTTGAGGGCATGGTGGAGGTTTTCCCCCACCACCGACTTCTCATCGCAGAACCTACGTTTCCCGGTTTCGAGCCACTGGCGGGCCCCAAAGGCCACCTGGGCCTCGTCATGCCACAGGGGACGTTCAAACAGAGGAGTCATTGCAATGAGTGCCGCCGCCAACATCACAAGAAATAAAATAAAACGGGATTGGGAGGGTGTGGGGTGTTCCCCGCCGCGACGAGTCACGGGGAAGTCGCCAGGGGAATACCCCACACCCTCCCCCTCGGTCATCCCTCAGTCTTTCCCTAACAAGGCGGCCATCCTCTGGCAGGCCGCCGCCGCCGCGCGATGGCGGTTTTCCAGCCACTGGGCCTGGGCCTGGGGGCCCACATCGTTGGAAAGTCCCAGCACGGCTCCCCAAGGCACACCCACCCTCAACGCCGCCCGGGCCACACCCCAGAGTTCCATGTTCTCAACATGGGCCGCATGGCTGGAGGCAAACTCCGCCAACTCCCGGGTTTCGCTCACCCCCTGGCTGGACCAGACATGGACTCCCCCCTCAGCTGGGGCCAGTCCGGCCTTGGCACTCTCTGCCAAGGGGCCCGGCAAGCGTTCACCCGGAGCGTGAGAGGCCATCACCAGCCCGGCCTCCACCGCCTGACCCACCTCGAAGCGGGCCCCGGGAAGGATGCCCGCCGTGCCCACAAACCACAAGGCCTCCCAGGAACCCCGGGCCAGGATGGAGCTGGCCGTCAGGGCAGCCTCCACGGAACCGATGCCCAGGGCTACGAGGCCCACCCGGCGCGAACCGATGAGCCCCTGCAACACGCCCCCCTCAACCTGCCCCTTCTTCACGAAGGCCCTCAGGGTGGAGAGCTCATCGGGAACCGCGCAGGTGATCAGGACAGCCATCAGAGGATGATATTCACAAGTCGGCCGGGCACGGCCACAATCTTCTTCGGAACCTGGGCTCCCAGCAGCGCTTTCACCTCGGGGTGGGCCATGGCGGCAGCCTCCAGAGCCTTGGCATCCAGGCCCGCCGGCACCTTCAACCTGGCCTTGACCTTGCCGGCCAACTGCACGGCCACCTCCACTTCATCGTCGCTGGCCAGCGCCAGATCGAAGGTCGGCCAGGGGTGCAGGCTCAATCTTTCCCGGCGGCCCATCCTTTCCCAGAGTTCTTCCGTAACGTGGGGTGCGAAGGGGTTGAGGAGAATAAGGAGAGTCTCCACCGCCACACGCGGACGTTTTTCTTCCTTGGTCAGGGCGTTGACGAACTCCATCAGCCTCGAGATCGCCGTGTTGAACCTGAGGCCCTCGATATCGGCCGTGACGATGCGGATCGTGCGGTGGCGGAGCCGTTCCAGGGACTCGGGGCAGGGCCCCTCGGCGAGGCGGGGATCGACCACACCGTCGCGTTCGGCGATCACGAGTCTCCAGGCCCGCTCCAGCAGGCGGCGGACCCCTTCGATGCCCTTGGTGTTCCAGGGCTTGTCCACTTCCAGGGGCCCCAGGAACATCTCGAAGAGGCGGAGACTGTCGGCCCCCCACTCCCTCACCACATCGTCGGGGTTGATCACATTCCCGAGTCGCTTGGACATCTTCTGGCCGTCCTCCCCCAGGATCATGCCTTGATTGACGAGCTTGGCGTACGGTTCGTCCACCGGGCAGAGTCCCATGTCGTACAGCACCTTGGTCCAGAACCGGCTGTAGAGCAGGTGCCCCACCGCATGCTCGGCCCCGCCGATGTAGAGATCCACGGGCATCCAGCGGGACATGAGAGCGGCATCGCAGAAGGCCCTCTGGTTGGAAGGATCGATGAAGCGGAAAAAATACCAGCTGCTTCCGGCGCTCCCGGGCATGGTATGGGTTTCCCGGCGGCCCTCGCCTCCGGGAAGACCGACCCTGACCCAGTCGCCAAGGCGCGCCAGGGGGCCGTCGCCGTCGCCGGTGGGCTTGAAATCATCCATCGGTGGTAGGAGCAAGGGAAGCTCGCTCTCGGACAAGGGTTTGACAACCCCGTCCTGGGCATGGATCACCGGCACCGGTTCGCCCCAATAACGCTGGCGTGCAAAGATCCAGTCGCGCATCTTGTATTTGATGGTGCGCTGGCCCACGCCCTGCTTCTCCAGCCAATCGTTCATGGCTTTGATGGCGGCTTCCTTCCCCTTGCCATCGAGGAAGCCGGATTGAATGTGGGGACCGTCGCCGTCATAGGCTCCCAACGCTGGGTCCCCCCCCTGCACCACGGCCCGGACCTGCAGGTTGTGGGCGCGGGCGAACTCCCAGTCCCTCTGGTCATGCCCCGGCACGGCCATGATCGCCCCGGTGCCATAGCTCATCAGCACATAATCCGCGATCCAGATGGGAACAGATTCGCCACTCGCGGGATTCAGGGCATAGGATCCGGTGAACACGCCCGACTTGGCCGCGAGCGGCCCCTGGCGCTCGATCTCACTCTTGGTGGCAGCGGCCTTCACATAGGCCTGCACTTCCGCGGCCTGGGCCGCCGTGGTGACCTTGGCCACCAGCGGGTGCTCGGGGGACAGGACACAAAATGTCGCGCCGAACAGGGTGTCGGGTCGGGTGGTGAAAATGTCGAAGCTCTCGGAAGATCCACGGACCTTGAAGCGCACCTGCGCCCCTTCAGAACGCCCGATCCGCTCGCGTTGCATGGCCTTGATGCTCTCGGGGAAATCCACCCGGTCCAGGCCCTCGAGCAGTCGGTCGGCATAGGAGGTGATGCGGAGCATCCACTGGCGCATGGGCCTGCGTTCCACGGGGTGCCCCCCCCTCTCGCTCTTGCCATCGACGACCTCATCATTAGCCAAGACCGTGCCCAAGGCAGGGCACCAATTCACGGCCACTTCCTCCTGGTACGCCAGCCCCCTCTCCAGCAACTTCAGGAAGATCCACTGCGTCCACTTGTAAAAGGAAGGATCCGAGGTGCTGAACTCGCGGTCCCAGTCATAGCTGAAACCGATCATCCTGAGCTGGCGCTTGAAGGTGGCAATGTTGGCGCGGGTGCTTTGATCGGGGTGGATCCCTTTCTGCATGGCGTACTGCTCGGCCGGGAGTCCGAACGAGTCCCAGCCCATCGGGTGGAGAACGCAGAATCCCCTCATCCTCTTGAAGCGGGCCATGATGTCGGTGGCGGTGTAGCCCTCGGGGTGACCGATGTGCAGACCCTCCCCGCTGGGGTAGGGGAACATGTCGAGCACGTAGTATTTCGGGCGGGTGGGATCATCCACCAGCCTGAACGTCTTCTCGCGCTCCCAGATCTCCTGCCATTTTCTATCGATCTCGGCGTGGTCGTACGACATTGTCTTCTTATCCTAACGTGATTCCCGGGGCCCTGTCGCCGGCTGTCCGTTCGGTGCTCGCGAGGACGCTCCGCGCTGAGACGGACACCTGCCGGCGCCACCCCTCACAACGGAGGGCTTGGTGTTTCTTACGGGTGTGGGAAGGGATCACCGTAGCCACCGGACATCATGCGCCTCTTGACCAGGCGGCCGATATCCCGGCCCCAACCCAGCCCATGAAACTGCTTCCCGAAGCTCACCATATGCCGGGCCCGATACAGGGCCTTCAGGGGACCTGCCGAAAACAGACCCTTCATGAGGTCGGCCTCGTGGGGCTTGCCCAGGAGGATGCGCAGGGGGTTCCACTGGTCAGTGCAGCGGCGCACCTCGTCGGCCACACGGCGGCGGTACTCCCGCTGAAGATCCGCCCCCCCCTTGAGCGCGGCTGAGACGGCCTCGCCGGCGTGGGCCCCCGAATGCAGGGCACAGCTCATGCCCTCGGCCATCATGTTGAGAAAGCCTGCGGCCTGGCCGGTCACCAGAATGCGCCCCCGTCCGAACTCGTAGCGGTTGGTCAGCGACAGCCCGAAGTTTTCGGGACAGCCCTCCTTGCGCGCCTCGGATTCAATCCGCAGCCCGTGACGGTCCTTCAGGGCCCCCAGCACGCGCTGATGGCGGGCCGTCATGTCGTCATCGGCAAACCCGCCGGCCCCCACGATCCATTCGCCACTCTCGATGTGGCACCAGGGATAGTGGCCCAGTGTGCCGTCGATGAAAAAGTGGAAATACTCCTCGCTCAACCTGACATCGGCCTTGTAGTACTTCTGCAGGACGAAGAACCATTTCAGCCTATTGCGGTACGTAGGATCCAGGTGGTGGACCACTGTGGAGCGAGGACCGTCGGCTCCGATAAGGACCTTGGCTTCGTACTCCCGGGGGCCCTCAGGACCCCGGGCCTGCACCCTGACAGCATCTGCCGTCTCCTCGATCGAGAGCACCTCGGTTTCATCGTGGATCTCGGCCTTGGAACCCCTCACGGCCCAGGCGTCGGAATACCGGCGGTGGAGGTGGGGCGTGGGGCCTTCCGTGAAATCCATCGGCATCTGGGATCCGTCGGGGAACAGGAAGTTCACCCCGCGGCAGGTCCGCGGCTGGTGAAGGGCCTCATCCGGGATCTCGCCAAAATTCTCGCGCAGGAACCGGTGACCCCGGGGTGAAAGGATGCCCGAACAGATCTTGTGGCGGGGGAGCTTCTTGCGCTCGAGCACGAGGGGTTCCAGGCCTCCCTGGCGGCAACGCTGTGCGGCTCCGGCCGCACTGAGCGAACCCCCGACAATGAGCACATCCACCTTCCTCATCCCACCGCCTCCATCAGCCAGGGATTATCGGCGGAAACCAGTGTTGAATCCATCACGAAGGAGCCCGTCTCGGGCGGCGCCCCCATGGCCAGGTGGAAAGCATCCACGTTCGGGAAAGAGAGGTCTGTCAGACGGGCCAGCTCCTGAAGCAGGGGCCAGCGCCGCCGGGGGTCGGCGTTGAGCCAGGGCGCGCTCACATGCAGACGCTGGCCGCGGAGACCTCCAAAAAGGCGGGGCCTCGCGAAGAGGGCATCCCAAAGGGAAGGCACGCCGGGAAAGGCCCGGGAACAGCCGGCATCCAGCACATAGGCCGGCCTGGAGACCGGGAGCGCCTGGTCGAAGCCCATCCGCCGGATGACCTCGCCACAGCAGGGCTCCTCGGAGGGATAACCCAAGGTCAGACCGGCCTTCCCGAGAGCCCTTGTGAGTTGGAGCAACAGACTGTGGCCCTCCCCCCGCAGGTGGCACCCGATAAAGAGAGGAGCGCCCATCTTGGCCTCCACCGGTGGCAGGGGCCCCTGCAGGGAGCCATCGGCCTGGAAACGTTTCAGAGCATCCAGGGCCCCATGGGGAGCGACTTGCCTGCGGAGGGCCAGCCACACGGCCTCGTTGTCAACGCCACGGGGGCAGATCGCCGTGCAGTAGCCGCTCAAGGTGCAGGCGCCGATGTTCTCTTCCAAGTCGCTCCGTCCCACACCGGCTTGGAGAGCCAGATTTCGCCCCTGGGCTGTGAGCTCCTCACGGCCCGTGGCCACATGGGCCTGGCAGCCTGCCACGCAGAGACCGCAGGCCGAGCAGTCGTCATGGTTCATCGGAACACTCGTGGATTCAGGATCCCCTGCGGGTCCCACTGCTTCTTGCGCTCCTGGAACTGCTGCCACTCTTCCTCGCCGCAGAATCGTCTGGCGTAGCTCCCCATCCCTCCCCCGAAACGGTAGGCCCTGGCCCCTATCCCCAAACCCAGGTTGTAGATGGCCTCCTTGAAAGACTGCAATCCCTCAGGAGTCCAGGAATCGCCCTCGAGCAGAGGTTCAAATTCCACACCACCCACCACAGGGTCTTCTGTGCGAGGAAAGGGTCCCAGCACATGCCGGCGTTGCCAAGCTCCCCGCTTCACCAACACCATATAAAGGGAAAAGAGTTTGAAACGCTCCTGGCAGAGGCCCAACCCTTTCTCCACTCCCTGGCGCATCTTGTCCAGGGGGAGAGAAAGATCCGGAATGACGAGCGGTCGCGAGCCCCAGACCTTCCAGATCAGCCGACTCATGGCCGCCGCACGGAAATCCAGGGACTCCTGGCCGGAATAGAGGGGATCGCGGAGCCCGCCCACCAGCTGTGAGCGCAGACGGGCCAGGCGCGGCAACACCGAGATCAGGGAGGGTTGGTTCAAGGTCTTCAAGGCCACCCTGCCCCAAAGAACAGGCTCCGCAAAGCCCCACTGGCGGCGACTTTCGAGGAAGCGCCTGTGCCTTTCCTTGTCCTCGAATCCCAACATCAGGGCATTCACCACGCCGTTGAAACTGAGCACGGCCATTTGGTCAGCGAGTCCCTCCCTCCCCGCGCGGACCAGGGCCTCGGCTGCTTCTCCTGGCGAGCAAAAATATCGCCGTTCCAAACAAACCGGCATGGATGGCCTGAGCCTGAGCGTGAGCTCTGTGACCACACCAAACTGGCCATAGCCGTACAGAACATCCTCGAAGAGGTCGCTCTGTTCAGACGGCGAGCACTCAACAAGGCGACCCTCCGGAAGGGCCACTTGCATCGACAGCACCTGGTCGGCCATGGTGCCGTCCCTCCAACTGGTTATATCAATCCCTCCGATGCCCACCGTACCCCCGAGGGTCGCACTCAGGCTCAGGGGGCGCACAGCCAGCTCCAACCCTTTGGGCCTGAGATGGCGTTCCAATTCATCGAAGGTCATGCCGGCCCCCACCCGGCAATAGTCCAAGCCCTCCTGGTTGAGGATTCCCGTAAAGTGTCGAAGTCCGCGTGTGGAAATCAGGGTCTCGTCGTCACGGGCCAAGGACTCCCCCTCGGTGGTCTTGCCCCCGCCCCTGACCACCACGGACCGGCCCGCCGCCGACGCCTTGGCCAGCAAGGAGGCCAACGCCT
The DNA here is from genome assembly GCA_050251015.1 of Planctomycetota bacterium. GTDB lineage: Bacteria > Planctomycetota > JBFWNO01 > JBFWNO01 > JBFWNO01 > JBFWNO01. Next base: position 14,461 of record JBFWNO010000014.1, on the reverse strand, counting down.
CCGCGGATCCTGGCACTTCGATGAATTCAGCCTGGCTTCTCAGGAGACCCCCCGCATCCCTGAGGAAACCGGCCTCATGGAGAGCCTTGGAGGGGTGGATGGCAGGGGATGGCATGGGCTGATTCTCCTCTTCCTGGGCGCTAAGGCAAGCGCCCCTTCGATTACGATAGCAGGATGGAAACCAGCCATGCCAACTCCGTTGTGAGAGGGGTGTTCCTCCTCTATGCCATCCTGGTCTGCGCCTTCCTCAAGTTGAGCTCCCTGGCCTCCAAGGGCTTCTCGGGATCATCTTTGGCCTCTGCTTGCGCCCTCTTCATTCTCATCGGTTGGATCCAATTCGCCCTCTCCAACGCCCTCCACGAAGGCACCCACCGGAACTTCGGTGCGCCCCACCGCGAAGGGCTCTGGGAATTCCTGGCAGTCCTTCCCTTGGGATTCACCACCGATTACCGCAGGTTGCACCTGGATCACCACGCCTATTTCGGGATCCCCAGCATGGATCCTGATCACTCCACCTATTCCAATCCCCCAAGAGGCAAGATGGGCTGGTTGATGTTTGTCCTGCTGACGCTCACCGGACTGCCCGCCATCCTTCAGTTTCTGACGAAGGAAAGCTCGGGTTCCATCGGCTCCCAACTCCCGCGCCTCATGATCTTTCAGGTGGGTCTGGCTCTGGCGATCTCAGCCATTCTGCCCTGGTGGGGCTATTTCGCCTTCTGGATCCTCCCCCTCATCACGATAGCCAAGCTTTTTTCTTCCCTGAGGCTGATGGCCGAGCATGGCTCGGCCGATGGGCACAAGGTGATGCGCAGTTTCAACGGCCCGGGTGCGGGCTTTCTGGGACTTTTTGGATTCACGCACCATGCCGAACACCATTGGAGGATGCAGATCCCGGCCAAGGACCTGGACCAACTGACCTCCACCCTACCGAGCGAGGTGCAAGGTGCAAGGGTGGAACGTTTTCAGGGAAGTCATCTGACCTTCTTGGCATCCCAGAACCTGGGCTCCCGCCCGGCATGAACACCTGCGGGGCCTGTGGATTCGGGAACACAAGAGTTCTTGTCGAAGGCATCCGCGACTGGGAATACGGAGTTCATGGGGAATGGTCCTATGTGGAGTGCCCCTCCTGCCTGGCCATCCGCCTCCACCCGTTCCCGGGAATCGAGGACCTGCGCAGGGCCTACGACATCCCCTACCACGGACATGTCGACAGGGGCGGCCGGGGCCTCCTGACGACCTGGCTGATGACGTTGGATGCCTGGGTCATGGAACGATCCCTGCGCCCCCTTCTGCCCCAAGGTGCCAGGATCCTGGATGTGGGCTGCGGGGCAGGAACCTTTCTTGAAAGAGTGGGCCGCCTGGGTTCCTTCACATTGGAGGGCCTCGACTTCAGTCCCAAGGCGGTGTCGATGGCCCGGAGCCGGGGCTTCACCATTCATGAGGGACTCTTTCTGTCAGCTCCACTACAGGAAAGCGCCTACGATGTGGTGACGATGAACAACTATCTGGAGCATACCCTTGATCCCAAGGCCGAGTTGGCCCGGGCCCATTCCATGCTCAAGCCCTCCGGCCTCCTCTTGGGTGAGGTCCCCGGTTTCGACGCCCCCGAGAGAAAGGTGCTGGGTCGCTACTGGGGAGGAAACCACGTTCCCCGCCATACCCATCAATTCACCGGCTCCTCCCTCGAAAAAATTCTGCGGGATGGAGGATGGAACCACATCCGTATCTGGCGCTCTCCAAACCCTGTGCACTTGGCTCTGGGGATCCAGAATATCCTCGTGCGCAGGACTCCGGGTCTTGGGCTACAGAGCGGGCGGGCCCCCTACTTCCCCCTGCTTCTGCTGGCGGCACTTCCCTTCCATCTTTTCCAGATGCTCGTTGGACGCTCCGGAGTATTAAAGTTTTCGGCCACCTCCTAAAATGCTGGCCGGCCCCATGAACACATTCCTCCTGCCCGCCCGCCAGTGGATCCTCCTGGTTTTGGTCCTTGTCGCCACCGCCTGCGACCGCCGTGAATTCATTCCCGCCACGGAAATCGGGATGACCCCCCACCTCGAGGCCGGAGAGTTGCCCATCGAATACGGGGAGCCCTACTGGTTCCTGGACAGCCTGGGACACTACTTTTTTTCCTTCCCCTCGAAGCTGATCTTCCTCAACGGCAAAGTCTGCAACCACCACATCAATCCCCGCACGGTGGAAAGGTTGGAGAACTACCTCAAGGCCAACAACCTGACCCATGTGAAGGTGCGGGTGAACCAGTACGCCCCCCTCGATGAGTGGCATCGCCTGACCGAGAACACCTCGATGGGCTGGGGTTGGCGCTACACCTTCGGGGTGATTGGCTGGCTCCATTACACCCTGATCCCCGAACGCCTTTTCGCCGGCTTCTTCTTCAGCTCCGGCGACCACTACAACCCTTACACCAACACCATCCACATCTTTTCCGACCACGAGAGCATCGCCATCCACGAGGGCGGCCATGCCCGCGACACGGCCGAGACCACCTGGAAGGGCACCTATTCAGCCTTGCGCATCCTTCCTCTGGTGCCCCTGTGGCAGGAATTCAAGGCCACCGACGACACCTTCGCCTGGCACCGCCACATCACTGAGACCCGCTCGGTCAAGAAGGACTACAAGATGCTCTACCCCGCCTACTGCACCTACATCGGCGGCGAGATCAGCAATTTCACCGGCCTGGGCTATGTGATTGAACTGCCCCTGGTGGCCTTTGGGCACATCATCGGCAGGTCCCATGCCGCCCAGGAGAAGGCCCCTGATGCGGGATCTCCATAACCCCATGGACCGCCGGCTTTTTTTGAAGAATCTGGGCCTTTTCTCCTCCCTGATCGCCACAGGGTGCGGATCCCAAGTCCTCCATGGGCATGCGGACCCCCTGGGATCCGCCCAACCCCAAGCCCGCGACTCCCTGGCCATGCAACTTTTCAAGAGCCTCAACCCAGGCCAAAGGGAGGCCATCTGCCTGCCCCCCTCCCACGCCACCCGCGACTTCATCAGTAACTGGTGGTATGTCCTCCCGGAGCACCGCATCACAAACACCTTCAATGACGACCAGCAGGAACTGATCCTGGATCTTTTCAACTCCCTCCACAGCGAGGAGCACCGCAGGGGCGTGGCCCAGCACATGATCAAGGACCAGTACAACGACCCCGACAACGCCCCCTCCGTGGCTTTTTACGGCACACCGGACGATGAGGATTTTGAATTCATCTTCACCGGCCACCATGTCACGCGCCGTTGCCTTGTCCACGCCCCAGATGGTCGGGGATTCGGGAACCGCCCGGTGTTCTACGGCACCTATGTCGGGGACTTCAACGAATCCAAGGACCACCCCGGGAATCCCTATTGGTACCAGGGCAGGATCCTCAACACCTTCTTCAGGGAGCTTGATGGCAAACAACAGGCCCTGGCCCTGTCGGCCCGAGAGCCCCGCAGCGAGGACGACACCATGGTGATCAGCCGCTGCGTCGGCGATTGGCCGGGCCTACCCTGCGCCGACCTCAGCCGCGACCACAAGGAGCTTCTCCTGAAATCCATGGAAGAGATGCTGGCCCTGTTCCGCCCGGCCGATGTGGCGGCCACGATGGCCACCATCCGGAACAACCGGCTTATCGATGGCCTGCACCTCTCCTGCTACCAGGGACGGCACGACATCGGTGACGACGGCGTGTGGGACACCTGGCAGATCGAGGGCCCGAACCTCGTGTGGTATTTCAGGGGCCAGCCCCACGTGCACTGCTATTTTCATCTGGCCACCTGAATCCACCCTTCCCCTATTTGGACTTCTCGTACCAATCGACCCACTTCCCCTTTTCTTCCTTATTCTTCTTGATCTGCTCCAGCGCCTGAATCGCGTGCTGGCGGATATCGGCGTTGCTGCTGTCCAGATGCAAGGTGATGGCGGGCGTGAGGTGGAAGTCTCCAGATTTCTTAGCCCATTGAAGGATCTGTATCACAATGTCGTCGGGTTCATTCGGGTTTGCCAGAACGGCAGACAACCTCTCCCGGACCCCCTCGCTGATATTGCGGGGGAGCAAGTCGACGAAACGCCTCCGCAGAAGTGGATTCAATGATTCATTGGCGACCACATTAACCACCTGCTCTCCGCTGAAGACGTTCTCAAGATTGGGAATCATCCGGTCGATTGTTGCACCATCTGCCCCCCCGTCCTTGGCGACCTCTTCAAGTTCCAGAATGACTGTCTCAAGCAATTCCTTGGATGGATCCCGCACTCCCTTCAGCACGCCAAGCTTGAAGCTGAGGGGAAACTTTTCATGCCGGATAACGCCTTCCGCATGACGCGTGGCGCGGTTGTTCGCAAGGAGGCCGCTATACCATGACTCGGAAAATGGGGTGGGCTCCTTGAAAAGATTCAATGACTCATGCATGGCGACATACTCGTCAAAATCCAGGAGCTCAAGGGATTGCGAGGAGAAAACGGCTTGCAGCATCGACAAGTCATCAGGGTTGGCATAACCATTCTTCCCTGGAATGATTGTGGCCATATCCTTGGCAAAACACTTCACCATGGCCTTCTTGGTTTCCTCACTCAAGATCATGTTGTTTTTGCGGGAAAAGAGCAGGGCATACGTCACTTTCCGTTGGTCCTGCGGCAATTTGCCGGAGACAAGATCCTCGATCAAGGTATTGAGCAGAATCCGCCTCACTTCCATCAGCTTCTCCATGGAAATGGGAGGCGCACCCTTGTCATTCACTTGCTCGGCCAGTTCTTCAGGACTGTAGGCAAAATACTCGATAAGCTTGATGCGGACAGCCATCGGCGCCTTCAGCACTTCAGCCATGGCCTGATCAAGGGAACCCTTGAATGTTTCCGGAAACATGAAGCGCCAGAAATGCTCGACAGACATGTCAAGCGCCAGGCCGTTGGTGAGTTCGCCTTGCAACGTGGGGGTTACGACATGCATCCTGAACAACCGCTCAATCTCACTGATGATTTTGAAGCTTTGTTGCGTCTCCAGATAACAGAGGCCGTGCAGTTGCAAGGATTCATACACGCTGTCATCTGCGCCGGCACTGAGATTGGAGGCCAGTCTCTTACAATTGCCGTCTAGCCACCTTGATAACACATCATGATTAGCCCTATCTGCATGATCAAGAATCTTCAGGGCGCCAATACTTGAATAATTCTCAACCATTGTAAGAAACAGTTCTGCGGAACTCCAATGCTTTTCGGTATCCTTCAAAAGCAGCCCAAGAAACAAACTTTCCATGACGTCCGCTGGCAAGATTCTCAGACTTTCCGCCTGTGCGTCTTTGAGCCCATCCAAGACACTGGGCTCTTCAACAAACCTGCCAACAATGCGACCCCCTCCCATGTAGAGGGAGCCGTATATCAGCCTTGCTGATGCGACTGGATTCGAGGCTGCCCTTGCTTTCTTAAGTAGTGCCTCAGCAATCTGCAGCATAAGGTCATCGTTGCCGGCGACGATCAACTGAACTTGGGAAAGCCTGGCAAGGTAACCCTCATCCTTACCACCATTGATGACGGATTCCTCAAGCAGGCTGTCGACATGCTTTTGAACAAGATCCTCGTTCACGGGGCCACCCTTTGACAAGCTGCCATCATCGGCTGATGCGCTCGCCATTTCACCAAAGGATAGAGCCAGCCCCTTGTATTCTTCCGCGGTGATCTTACCTCTGCCCATGGCGGCCTGGACAAGCACCCATCCCTGCACACGGGACTGTTCCCTGGTGATCGGGCTAAGGGCCTTGTCCTTCGAAGCGGCAAGGTACTGCTCGAAGGCGCGGCTCTCTCCCTTGATCTCGGCCTCCCTTGCCAAGGCAAGGGAGTCTGCCCCGAGGGGGGTCGCCATCAACGATGCCAAAACGAAAGTGACATAGGGGGTGCGTCTTGCTGTCTTCATGACTGTTTCCTTTGTCTGAGGTTTCACAGAGGTCTTCTTATCACGTCTTCCAACAAGATAGACCATGGTGCGCATCCCTGTGTCATCTTGTGATCTGGCCTCTGTCAAATCCATGTCAAGACCCGCTTTCAAACCTGTAGCCGATGCCCCTCACCGATTGGATATGTACAGGATCGGCAGGATTCTTCTCGATCATCTTGCGCAGGGAAAAAACATGCGTATCTACGGTGCGTGTGGTGGATTCGGATCCATGCCCCCAGATTTCATCGAGCAACCGCTGTCTCGACAGCGCTTCGCCGCGATGCCGCATCAGATAACACAGGAGTTCCTTCTCCTTGTGAGTGGCAGGCATGTCCCTCCCGCCAACACTCAGCCTTGACCCCACCATGTCGAGGATGATATTCCCGGCCGTGAACTTTCTCAGCAGGGTCTCCTCGGGGCGCTTCAGGCGGACCGTGATCCTGGCCAGAAGCTCGGCCGTGCCAAAGGGCTTCACCACATAGTCGTCGGCGCCAAGCTTGAAGCCCAGAACCTTGTCGATCTCCTGGCTTTTTGCGCTCAGAAAAATCACGGGAGTGGCGAGGTTGTCGGCCCTCATGGCCCTGAGGATCTCGTAGCCATCAGGCCCCGGAAGCATGATGTCAAGGAGGACAAGATCGGCGCCGACTGACAGGGCCTTGGCGCGCCCCTCATGTCCGTTGACAGCACTCACCACATCGTAGCCCTCTGAAGCCAGTAGATCCTCCAGGCCACGCCTGATATTGGCATCATCTTCAACAATGAGGATACGGGTCACGACGACCCTCCGGGGGATTTGGGGAACAGGGCGGCAAAATGAGCGCCCGGGCCTCCAGGGCGGAATTCAAGGCTTCCCCCCATGGCCTGCATCAGGGCCTGCGAGATGCCCAGTCCCAGGCCACTGCCCTGAATCTGCGCCTCATGAGCCCGTCGCCCACGGAAAAACGGCTCGAACAGGTGGGGAACTTCATCCGAGGGAATTCCAGGCCCTCTGTCCCGCACGCTCAATACGGTGGAGTCGGCCGTCATCGAAGCCTCAAGGTCCACGGGCCCCTCCGGGGCGTACTTCAAGGCGTTGGCGACCAGGTTGTAGACGACCTGGACCACGGCCTCAGGATCGGCGTTGATGGACAGGTCCGCCGGGATCTTCCTCCTGACACGCCCTCCCTGGTCGAGGGGCTCGATGGCGTCTGCCAGAAGCCCCTCCAGCTCCACTCCCCCGATGGGACGGAGGTGAAGGGAAAGGCCGCGGCGGTTCAGGCGCGTGAAGTCGAGGATGTTGTCGATCAGGCGGCCCAGCCGCTTGGATTCGCGGGCCATGTTTCCAAAATAGTCCGCCTTGCGGGCCTCTGGAACGCGGCCATCGCGAAGCATTTCAGCATACATCTGCAGGGTGGTGACAGGGGTCCTGAGTTCGTGGGAAATATCGGAGACAAGCTGCTCCCGCAGACGGGCCTGCCTCTGCAGATGCCCCTGACTGCGGACAAAGAAGATGAATCCGTAGATGAGGACGATCCCGGTGATGGCCCCCGACAAGTAGAGGCCCTGACGGCTGCCCTGCTGACCAAGAAAGCGCCCCCCCTCCTCGGTAAGAACCCAGTTGACGGTGGTGCCGAGAATCTTGGTGGCATGAAGCACATCCTTCCCTGCGCCAGAGGTTGCCATGATGAAGTGCCTGTTTCCCGTCAGAAGAGTGGGAACAGGGATGCGTACGGCTCTCCAGACCTCCCCATGGCCCTCGATGTCCTGGTGGAACGTCCAGAACCCTCCGGTGACGTCCAGCAGGTCCGAGCCCCTGGATTCCGCCTTGCCAGCCTCCATGAGGGCGGCCTCCAGAAGTTCGCCGGTGATCTTGGGATCACCACCGGTGGTGGCTGTCCATACATCAAGAAGATAGGGGTCGACGGAAACGAGCTTTTCAAACTCCTTCAGTCTCTCAGGCTTCATCCTGATCCCTTCGCCGGTTTCAAGGGTCCATTCCCGCAATTGTTCAACAGAAGCCAGGTTGCCGACGGGCCAGAGCGGACGCCCACCCTTGACGGCGACTTCTGATGTTTGAAGGCAATCAATGAAGTTGGCCGGAATCCTCCGTTTTCTTTCCTCAGCCCATGGAGTGATCAGCTGCTGGTCGAAATGTCGGGCATGCTCTGTGGCGGCGTCCACAAGCTGAAGACGGTTGTCATGTTGCTGCCCGTTGAAATCCCTCCACGCGAACCAGAACAGGGCCATGCAAACAGCCAGAATGGTGAGGAAGACCACAAGAGCCCTAGAGGGGTTCATATGGGAATTTTATGATGTGACCGTTTAAGAACTGTCAAATTTCTGTCAAATTCCTATCAATGGACAGGTGATAAGGCAGCACGGCATCGGCGTGTTCCTTCTGGATACCATATACCTGGCGCAGATGAAATGGTCAGGGCGACTGTCGCTACTTTGCACCCGAAGGGTCTGCGAAGCTATCCGCCATCCCAATCCATCAACCCACATCCCGATGAGCCACCTTTGGAGCGATCATCCGCTCATGTTGCCGATGGAATGCTCCGATCCAGCTGGCCGCACCACAGGTGCAGCGCCATGGGCGTAGGCGTCCTCCACAGCGTCATTCCTGGCAAACTCGCCCTGACCAGCAATCCCCCACCCTAGCCGCAGAAAATCCAGAACGCTCTGCTTGGGTTCCGAGAAATTCGCGTCCACATGAGCCAGTCTCACTGCGGCCTTGTAGGTGAGCTCACGGCCTTCTGGGGAGGTCACGAGGGCCATCTGCTCCTCAAGGTTCACCGTTTCATCCATGACAGTCTGAAGGCTAGCTCCCTCTGGCAGGGTCACACCCTTCATGTTGAATTCAAGGGTTTTCACACCCTGCTTCTCGGGCACTCCGTCGGCCTTGATCAGATGGCTGAGGATGCGCAGCCTGGCCAGTGATTCAATCGGGCTCAAAATATAGACTGTCATGTGAATCCTCCTCCTTGATATGGACCTGCATGCGTCATCAATGCAAGCCGTATGCCAGGGGACTGCACACAATTCCCAGGGGCCCCGCAGGAAATAAGCCACCGACAACCGTTAAACACCGTCTTGTATCGGAGAAACGCCTCCGAATGAAGGGCGCAATTCAATGACCGGAATGAGCTGGGCCAGTTTTCAAATGCATTCTGTTTGGCACAACATTTGATGTGGGCTCCATAACAAAGCATTGAAAGGTGGTGGATCATGAAGAATGACCTTCCGATGGATAGACCACACAGGTTGATGCTCCCCGCAGTGCGACATGTTCCAGGAATGACCCCGCAGGCTGATGGTTATGACGATCCCAATTCCCTGGAGGGTGCTGTGATTGTGGTTCCCACAACGGGTGTTCCATCTCCCACGATCTGGTCGACCTGAACATGCCCGTGACGGAATCAGACCAACCCATCGTTCCCCGTCTGTCAAAGGAGTGGGAAGGCGGGGGGCGGCGCGGCTTCCTGGCAGCAACGGCATGCACCCTTGCCTCCCTTTCAATGGGTTGCTACTCCATCACGCCATCCAAGGGGTCTGTGGAAGCTGCGCCCCATCTCTTGCCCAATCTCCCCTACGCTGACAATGCGTTGGAACCGGTCATCTCGGCCACAACCCTCCAACTCCATCATGGGAAGCATCACAGGGGCTATGTGGACAACCTGAACAAGCTTGTATCCGGAACAAAGCATGCTGGCCAATCGCTGGAGGCCACCATCGCCCGTACTGCGGGAAGGCCGGAAGCATCCTCCATCTTCAACAATGCCGCCCAGGCCTGGAGCCATGCGTTCTACTGGAACAGCATGAAGGTCGGAGGTGGAGGCGAGCCGCCGGATGAATTAAAGAGGAGAATCTCTGCCTCCTATGGCAGCATGAATTCCTTCCGAAGAGAATTCACCCGCGCGGCAGTTTCACAGTTCGGTAGCGGGTGGGCCTGGCTTGTTCTTGATGGTGATAAGCTCAGGATCACCACCACACCCAACGCTGATGTTCCCATGACCACAGGCTTCAAGCCGCTTTTGACCGTGGATGTGTGGGAGCACGCCTACTACCTTGATTATCAATCCCGCCGTGCGGAATACGTTGCTGCCGCGCTTGATAAATTGATCAACTGGGATTTCGCTCTGCAAAATTGCAAGCACCGGTCATGAGCCGACGGGATGGGGACATCTAGATCCCCGGGGACTTTGGGCTGTGGAGGATGAGAGTGCCGTACATGTGCTACGGCCTGACTCGCACATATGGCCCATTTCAGGCAGTTACAAGTGTGAAAAGCGAGAAATTTGTAAAATGGTCGGGGCAACTGTCCGAACCTCGAACAGGATTCCCCGATTATCGCCCCACTCACCTTGTATAGGGACTTTTTCCTTCTGGAGTCACTGCCACACCAGCTCCTGCCTGCGTTCCAGCTTGGACACGCGGCGTGAGTCAGGCTCATGAGGCTCATCGGGATCATTTGCGGGGATGTGGGCGCGCATCAACGCTTCTTGAAAATGAACCGACCGATTAAATACAAAGCTCTAGTGCCCATTAACAAATAAATTGCCCTAGAAAGTAACACTTGCGTTGGCAAGGTTTCGCTGTAAACGGAGCGATTATCGAATGGTGGAAAAACCATCAGCATCAAGATGGCCAATCCAAAATAAATTAAAATTTCACGCTTCATTCAAACCACCACATAAGGTTTTCCGATGCGGGGACAAGCATCAATCAAACCGATGTTTTGAAATGACTTTTCCATCTTTATCAAATGCGATGCTCCATGTGATCGGAACTGGGATCACATCGATGTTATAGATGAATTCGATCTTTATCTCGCTCGCGTCATTTGAATAAATGGCGTCATTCCAAAAAAGCCTTTGGCTGAGATAATTACCTTCATTTACTCTAGTGGGAGTTCCTAAAATATTTTTAACGGCCTCAATCGTCATGGCCTTCTCCACAATTTCACAGCCGTTGTCTAACTGAGTTATCTGGCCTTTTAGTTGCCATAAATAAATCACAAGGGAAGCACCCGCAATGAAGAGCATGGATGTGACTAAAATCACTGCCTTCTTCATTGGGGACTAACCACCAGTATATAAATCAATTACGTCAGCAATTTTCATGTATTTTTTAGACCATCCATTATTCATTGAAATCTCTTGAATTGATGCCGTTGGCCCAAAAATATTTGCAAGCAACATGCGATCGATGGTCTTAGAAGTCTCAATAGATTCGATTTGACTGTCTAGAATGGCCACAACCTGCTCGACTGATCTACCCGCATAGACAGAATCTTCGGATGTTTTCAATTCCACTTTCGCTTCAATCAACGCATTCTTTAGGCTGGCAAAATCCGAATCGATTGGCCTCTTTTTCAATTACATCCTCTTTACTTCAAGAGTCCCTGATGTATTGCCCGAAGTGTCTTTTTCTGGCGTTTGCATTAGCGATATTCTAGACCCTGCACCTTGATGGGAGGCGACTAGATTTGAACATGCAGAATCGTTGAAATTTCCCATGAAAACCAAACCATGGTGACTCGAATCAGCGAAGAAGTTGCCAGGCGTCTAGTGATGCAACAAACATCATGAAAAGGTTTGAACCGACGCAACTCTTGAAGTGCCAAGGAGATGCTCGTTCTACTTTTGAGAAAACACGAGTTTTAAGAAATGGTCGGGGCGACTGGCATTCGTTTGAAACACCGCCCAGATTTGTCACCCAGTTTACAGACTTTTGTCTCCTAGAGGCACTACCCTACCAGCTCCTGCCTGCCTTCCGCCTTGGTCGTGCGGCGTGAGTCCGGGCTCACGTAGGCTCATCCGGGCTCATTTGCGGGCTCATGGGTAGGCTCACGCATAACCCAACTATAGCCGTCATTCGCGTGAAAGCGGGAATCCATCTTTTCAGGCTTCCTCACGCTCTCGTTTTTGCATGAATGATGAGGGTTTGAAGGCCGTTACAGAAAAGAGATTGCATCGTAAAATCACGCATGTGTTTCGTCATAAAAATTCGAACATTGGGGCATTCATGAACATCACAAAGACTCAGATTGTTTTGGCATGGCTTTTCTCATCGCTTTGCACAGTCCTTTTTGCAGAAGAGTCCGCAAATAAGACTTTGGTGGATTCACAGCTTGTTGGAGGTTGGATGCTGAAGTTGCCGGACCCAACCATGGAGATTTTCAATGAATATGAGCCCCTGGGTAAAGACGGAATTGGGCGACTCAAGACAGGAGTGATGATCTATAGCGAAGGGAAACTGACTGGATCGAGTAGTAAAGAAGAATCGTATGAAGTCATTGATATGAATGGGGATGGCAAGACATTGCTTGTAAGGATCGCTGGAAAAAATGGAGAACGCTACAGGATTGTTCGCATCTCTAAGGACGGGGATGAAATGGAATACTCCGACTTACCTATACCTCCTGGCCCAAACTTCAATGTGGACAAGGTCGAATTTAAGTGGCGCGGAGAGAGAGTTAAGACAGAAGCCACACCCACTAAGCGGCAAGATGCAGGCCAAGACGATGACGATGAACCCGAAATTGAGTTGAGAGATGTTGACGACAAAAGACTGGACACGTTTGGACGCAAGGGCGTTAAAGATCACAATGCCGACAGAAATGAGGAGACCGAGGTTCAGAAAGACGAATCAGAGGCTGGGCAAGTCAAGGCAGCCTTTGAGGCATATAAGCAAGCCATTCTGACATCCAACGGAGAAGCAGCGGCTTCCTGTCTGGTCCCTGAAACCCACATCGTTTTTGATCGGTTGCGCAAGCTTGCTCTTTCAGGAACAAAGAATGAGATTCAAAAACTGAATCTTTCACACCAGGTTATTGTGATTGAGCTGAGACATCAGTTGGATTGTGTGACGTTGCAAGGCATGGATGGCCTTAAAACGCTGGTGTATTGCCTCAAAAACGAGTTGATCTCAGATCGGCGCATCATGGAAATTCGCGTGGATAAGGTTGTTGTTGATGGTGATTCTGCAACAGCGGTCTTGTTTCAAGGTCCCATCCCATCCGGCATCGTTGTTAATTTTAAGCGTGTCCAAGGGAAGTGGAAATACTCCCTTGATGGAGCAGTAGAAAGTATGGACAAGATTTTGCGAAGCGAATTGGAAAAGTCCGGATGGCCCATTGAAAAATTTCTTATCGAAGTGGCCACTGATGTAGAAGATGAGTCGAGAGGCGATGGCATCGATATTTGGAAGCTGCCTAAGGAATGATGGGGCGGATGGATTCCCGCTTTCGTGGGAATGACGGATTCAGGGTAGGGGCGCCGCCTGCTGGGGGCGACTGGATTTGAACATTCAGTAGCGTTGAGGTTTTCCATGAATGCCAATCTATGGGAGTTCAAACGAGCGAAGAAATTGCCGTGTGTCCAGTAGTGCGAGTCATTTCGTGAATGAGTTTGAAACAACTCTGTGAACGCAAGTCTTGATATGACCTACTGATATGACAATGAGATGCCCGTTCAACAGGCATAAAACGATCGTTTTGATAAATGGTTGGGGCGGCTGGCATTCGTTTGAAACACCACTCAGATTTGTCACCCAGTTTACAGACTTTTGTCTCCTAGAGGCACAACCCTACCAGCTCCTGCCTGCTTTCCGCCTTGGGCGCGCGGCGTGAGCACGGGCTCATGAGGCTCATCGGGCTCATTTGCGGGCTCACGCATGAGTGCGCGATGATGAAAGCTGGTTTCAAAGTTGTAAAATCAATGCGTGAAATACCACTACCTAAATTTCACATTTCTTTTGATGTTGTATATCGGCTCCGCGACGTCTTCTAACACTCTTCATATAGTCGGCATGCTTTTGTATTACCCAGTGGCAATTTATTTTTCATTTGTACGGCGGAATGTGTCGACCGAGTCAGCCTGGGGTTACCGCCGAGCATGCGCGGTCGTCCATAGAGTGTTTGTTATCGGCACAGCAGTACTAGTGTGCGTCCTTTTTCTGCTTTGGCAGACAGATGCTCCTCAACAACATTGATGGCACGGGATGAGAGAAAAGAGTAAGGGCATCAATTATTTCGCTTGGCAATCCTGATGGACAGTATTTTTTTTGATAACGTGGAAAGCCTTTCAATCACCTTCTGCTGGCAGAGTGGGTTTTTAACAAGGTAATCATCTCCATCCTTTCCCACTAAAAGCACCCAATGTGGAATCGCGCCACCTATTAGGATTTTCGTGACGACAGGATTCCCCGCACGCACTGCAGAATCAATCGATGAATAGCTTGGAATCTCCAGGATTTCAAATGCGATTGCATTTTTGAGCACCTTTTCAGCAATATCCCATTTCAACAGCCCATTCCTTGTATAGCCACCTTGCGCTTTTAATTCCCTATTCAACTGTTTTGGGTCCATTGAAATCCCCAACTGTGTCGCTGCCATACTGACACAGCAAAGAGTGCATCCAACATCAGACAGCAGTTCACCGCTTCCCCCTACGGTTTCAAGCTTCCAAGCAGTGTCAGTTTGAAGATAGTAGGGTTCGAGAGGTATCCCAGTTGCAACAACAGATTCACCGCCTCGCGACAAGATGCTGTTGTCC
>JBFWNO010000013.1:0-41565 GCA_050251015.1 Planctomycetota bacterium | reverse complement strand
CACCAACAAGAGTGTCAGTTCGCTGTTCGAACTCTCGGGCCAGGCGGCCACGTAATCCGGAAAACTTGTACGGAGCGATCCCATGTCACACCCCACCATCCAACACACCCCCCGCGCCTCCAAAGGCACACGCGAAGCCGTCGAGCTCAGGTCCAAAGGCCTTGTTCCCTGCATCGTGTATGGTCACAACAAGACCCGCCAACCCGAGATGTTTGCCCTTGAGGAACGCGCCTTCAAGCGCCAGCTTGAAGCCGGTCACAAGCTATTCAAGCTCAAGACTGAGAAGGGCGAGGAGCAGGCCATGATTGCCGAGGTTCAGATTGACGAGTTGTCCGACCTCGTGATCCACGTCGACTTTCAACGTGTTTCAGACAAGGATACCGTTGTGATGAAGGTTCCTGTGCACCTGTCCGGTGTGCCGGAAGGCGCCAAGGCGGGTGGCCGACTGGAGCTCTTCCTCCACGAAATCAAGATCCGCACTACCCCGGCGGCCCTTCTACCTGAGATCACCATTGATGTCTCGAAGATGAACATCTTTGACAGGGTGTCTTTGGCCGACCTGAAGTTGCCCGAAGGCATTGTGGCCGTGGGGCAACCCAGCACCACCGTGTGCATGATTCACCCGCCCAAGAAGGTCGAGGAGGCCAAGCCTGATGCCGCTGCCATTCCCGTGGCTGGTGCTGCGCCGGCTGCTGGCGAGGCTCCCAAGGCCGATGCCGGTGCCAAGCCTGCCGCTGACAAGGGCAAGGAGAAGAAGAAGTAGCCTTAGAGCCTACCCGTCTTATCGTCGCACTTGGAAATCCAGGGGAGGAGTACGAAAAGACTCCTCACAATGCCGGATTTATCATGTGCGGGCGTTGGGAGTCCTGTCTTACCCCGTCAAAGTCTTCCAAACGCTGGCAGAGTCGCGTTGTGACGGGCTCCAGGCTGGGGAGAGAGGTGTTTCTTCTCTTTCCCCAGACCTACATGAACTTGTCGGGGGACGCTGTTTCAAAGGCGATGCATGACCTGAAGTTGCCTCTAAGCAGTCTTATTGTGGTGCATGATGACATTGATTTAACAATTGGTCAATACAAGCTGAAAAATGGGGGGGGGATGGCTGGCCATAAGGGCCTCATTTCCATCACAGAAAGATTGGGGACCAAGGACTATGCCCGATTAAGGATAGGGATAGGACCACGGCCAGCAGGCGAAATCTCCAGCTTCGTTCTTCGGCGCTTTTCAAATGACGAGCTGTCCGTTATGCTTCGCTGTTTCCAAGGCATATCCAACAGTTTGGACGCATGGCTGGAGAGCGGTATTGAACCCGCGATGAACCAATTCAACGGCCCCGAGGCCGGTAATGTCGAAAAAAACGAAAAGGATTGATTGATGCGATACGAAGCGATGGTGATCACCGATGCAGCCAAGGCCAGGACGGATGTGGAAGCGATGTCGAAATCGATGGTCGATCTCGTGACCAAATGCGGTGGCACAGCTGTTGAAGTGGAGAAGTACGGCGAAAGAAAACTGGCCTTCAACATCGGCAAGCACCGTCGTGGTTATTACTACCTCATTCATTTCGACATGCCCGGAAGCCAGATTCCCCAGCTCACACGTGAGCTCAGGCTCAGCGAGGACGCTTTCCGTTCGGTGGTCCAGGTGGACGCCGATGCCGGTTTTGAACGTCGCGACCTTGCGAACCCCAGGACATTCAATTCTGATTCAGGCGACATCAGGAGCCGTTTTGAGCGCCCCGATGGATCGGGTGGCCGTTCGCGTGGAGACCGCGACAGCTACGATTCCCCCTTTGATGAGGATGGCCTCATGGACGCGGGGGCCTGAGGGCGAGGTTGAATGGCGGATTACAACAGGGTGCTGATCATGGGTCGACTGACACGAGACACGGAATTGCGCTACACGCCGTCGGGGACGGCTGTTGCCGATTTCAACGTGGCCGTCAATCGAAACTTCACCACGGCAGATGGCGTGCAAAAGCGCGAGACCTGCTTTGTGGATGTCACGGCTTGGCGCCAGCTTGCCGAGCAGTGCAAGGACAGGCTCAAGAGCGGTTCCAATGTCTTTGTGGATGGCCGGTTGCATCTGGACACCTGGAATGGGCCCGACGGCGAAAAGCGAAACAAGCTCAGGGTGGTGGCGGAGAATGTGATGTTCCTCGACAAGCCCAGTGAAGTGCCCCAAGCCATGGCCATGGCCCCGGAAAAATACGAGTTTTAGGAGACGCCCGTGATCACGAAAGACAAAATCAAGCGCAAGAAGAAGAAGATCAAGATCATCACCTCAACAAGCTGTTGGGTGTGCCGTGAGAAGATCCCCCACATCGACTACAAGGATCTGGACCTTCTTGAGCGTTTCATCACCCCGCACGGCAAGCTCATGAGCCGCCGCAGGGGAGCCGTCTGCGCCTTGCACCAGCGTCGCGCCAGCCGTGCCATCAAGGTGGCTCAACATATGGCCCTGATTCCGTTCAAGGTGTTCTGAGGAGGTCCGATGAAAGTCCTGTTGAAGCATTCCGTGCGTTCCCTGGGCCGTGCCGGCGAGGTCGTTAATGTGAGGCATGGATATGCCCGTAACTTCCTCATGCCCCAGGGCCTGGCCATCGAGGCCACCCATGCCAACCTGGATCTCATCGAGAAGTTCACCTCGCGTCGCGCTGAGGAGGAAGCCAAGCTTCGTGAGAGCAACCTGCATTCCGCGAAGGCGATTTCCGAGCTGACCATGTCGCTCTTCCTCAAGGCCAACGCCTCGAACAACCTGTACGGGAGCGTGGGCAAGGGTGAGATCGTAACCCAGCTCAACAACCGCCATATCAACATCGAGAAGTCGATGGTGGTATTGGCCGAGCCCATCAAATCACTGGGCAACTACACGGTGCCGATCCACCTCGACGAGGGCATCGATGCCGTTCTGAAGATCGAGATCCGCAACGAGCATGGCGAGCTTCCTGCCGCCCCGCAGGCTTCGGCCCCCGAGGAGGCTTCAGAGCCTGTAGCCTCTGGGGAAGAGCCCGGATCCGAACAGAAGCCGGAATAACGGTCCCGCACCCGGGAGGGCCCCATGAAGGAGCTGCCCAGGAACCCCCAGGCTGAGGCTTCTTTCCTTGGCTGCCTGATCCTGGATCCCACACTCGTGGGTGAGGTGGGGCACCTGGTCACCGAGAGGCATTTCACGGTCCCGGCCCACGTGGCCGTGTTCACCCAGCTCCAGTCGTTGTATGACGAGGGCAAGGACATCGACGCTGTCATGCTGTCCGACGCCCTGGCGCGTTCCAAGTCGTTGCCCGGCGAGGATCCGGCTCTTCTTGTCGGCACATTGATGGATTCGGTGGTCAGTGCCGCCCACGTTCACAGCTACCTCGACATCATCCGTGAAAAACATGCGGTCAGATCCCTCATCGAAACGGGCAACAGGATCCTGGAGGACTGCTATGGGGACTATGGCACGCCTGACGATCTTCTCGACAGGGCAGAACAGGCTGTCTTCGACCTTTCCACCCGCCGCGACAGCCGTGAAAGCTCCTCACTCAAGGCCCTCCTGACGCAGAATCTCCTTCAGATTGAGTCGCGTTCCGGTGAGGGTCTTCTGACAGGGCTCTCGACCGGATACACCGAGCTGGATGAGATGACCAGCGGTCTGCAAAAGGGCGAACTGGTGATCGTTGCCGGGAGACCGTCGATGGGCAAGACCTCGCTGGCGCTCGACATTGCCGAGCACGTCGGTCTCCGTGAGAAGAAGCCCGTGCTGATCTTTTCGCTGGAAATGTCCGAGCACCAGATCTCCCAGAACATGCTGTGCTCGCATGCCAAGGTCAACAGTCAGAAACTTCGCCGCAACTATCTCTCGAATGAGGAGATGAAGAGGCTGTCCATTGGTGCGGGTGTGCTGGCGGAGGCTCCCATCTACATCGACGACCACGGGGGCACGAACATCCGGGAACTCAAGAGCAAGGCCCGTCGCATGAAGGCCCGCAACGGGATCGAACTGGTGATCATCGACTACCTGCAATTGCTGGAAGGCAGTGCGGCCTCGACTCGCGAGGGGCGGGTGCAGGTGATTTCCGAAGTCTCGCGCCAGCTCAAGGGCATGGCCCGCGAGCTCCAGATCCCGGTCATTGCTCTGGCCCAGTTGTCTCGAAGCGTGGAAAGCCGAGAAGGCAACAGGCCCCGGATGAGCGACCTCAGGGAATCGGGCTCCATCGAGCAGGATGCCGACGTGATCATTCTTCTTTACCGCGAGGATTATTACGACCCCAACACCAAACGCCAGGGTGAGGTCGATCTCATCCTTGCGAAACAGCGAAACGGACCCACGGGTGAGGTGCAATTGCACTTTGCCAAGGAGTTCATGCGCTTCGAGAATCTTTCCCGGCGTGAGGAGCCGGAAGCCGACAGGCTTTGAGCATGCGCCAGGCCTGGGCACTCCTGCTCGTTTTCGCCATTTCCATATCGGCCGGATTCTTAAGGGCGGACGGGCCCGTGATTGTTGAAATCCGGGTGGAAGGACTCCAGAAACTTTCCCCTGAATACCTGACAAGCAGGATGAGCCTGAAGGTGGGTGTGCCCTTTGATCCGGAGGCGGCCAGTCGCGACCTGGAAAGGCTTTATCTGTCCGAATGGATCCGCCAGGTCAGCATCGACAAGGAAGAGGTGCCCGGAGGCCTTAGGTTGGTGGTCCGTGTCGAGGAGGTTCCGCGCATCCTGCGCGTCCGTTTTGAGGGCCTCCGCCACCTCAAACGATCTGATCTGACCAAGAAAATCCGGGAGGGTGGTTTGCCGGACTTTCCCGATGACGAGGGTGATATTTACGGCGCCCCGCTCAACGACGGGATTCTGGCCGACATTGTGGCGGCTGTCGAGCAGGCCTGTCTGATGGAAAATTTTTCGGATGCCCGGGTTGAAACGGAGATTGTACGATCGCGCTACGGTGTCGATCTGATCTTGCGCATGAAAGAGGAAAAGATGGTGGTTATCGAGGATTTCACCATCGAGGGCGGGCCCACTTACAGCCAGCGATACATCGAGGAAAACACCAGTTTGTTCACCAAGGAACAGTTCCTATTCTTTGATGACGGACTGTTCGACAGGTCCTTCCTGGAGGAAGACATCCTCCAGATCATCGGATTTTACCGTGACAGGGGTTACATGGATGTCACCGTGGATGCCGTGGTCACGCGGCAGGATGTCCAGCCTGGCTTCTTCATGAAACTGTTCAACATGCCACCCCGTGACGAGATGAATGTGACCCTCAAGGTGCGTGAGGGACCGCTCTATGCGGTGGGGGATGTGAAGGTCTCGGGGTCAACCCAGTTCACTAAGGATGAGGTGCTCAAGGCCTTCGAGATCAAGCCGGGCGACATCTATACGGCCAGGGACCTGCGGAAGGCCCGTGAAAGGGTGGAGTCGATCTATGGAGACAAGGGATTTGTCCCTGAAACTTATTTCCCGGACCCCGTGTTGACATCAATCCAGGTGGTCGAGCGCCCCGATGCCCGCACCCGCACGATCAACTTGGAGGTCAGGATCAGGGAAGGACAGAAGGTCAAAATCCGCGACCTGACCATCCGCGGCAATGAAAAAACCCGGGATGAGGTGATCCGTCGAGAGATGCTGGGCCTGGTGCCCGGCGGCAATTACGAATGGTCCGCGCACCAGGAAGCCCTGCGCAGGCTCAAGAACCTGGATTATTTCGAGCCGGATACAGGGTTGCGCCTCATGCTTGATCCCAACATCGGGAAGACCGAGCGGGACCTGATTTTGGAGGTTGACGAAGCCCAAACTGGGAGCTTCACCTTCGGGGTGTCGATGTCGTCCGAAGGGGATTTCAACGGCAATCTGGGAATTAACCAGAGCAACTACGATGTCACCGACATCTCCGGGTTTCCCTTCAACGTCGGAGATTTTTTCCGCAACCGCCAGTATGTGGGCAAGGGCCAGATCTTTTCGATGAATCTCAGTCCCGGCACACGCACCAGCACGTATTCCGTGTCGCTCTATGAGCCGTGGATCTTCGGCTATCCGGTGGGCCTGGGCGGTAGCCTGAGTTCCAGCACGACGGAATATGATTCGTATTCCGTCGAACGCATTGGTGGGGCCCTCACGTTGTCGCGCCGGTGGTACCTGGGGCCGCAGGAAATGCTCAGCGTTGGCATCCGCTACCGCAATGAGCAGGTTGAGATCAAAGACATCGAATTTGATGCTCCTTCGTTCATCATCAACGGTGACCCGGATTTCCTTCTCAACGGATTGATGCCCTTTGTGGCCTACGATTCGAGGGACAACGGCAGGATTCCCACCGAGGGCCAGTTGCATGAGTTGGCTATCGAGCGGACAGGGGGGTTCATGGGGGGGATTGATTTCCACCGAGTGACCCTCAAGAACGGGTTTTATTGGACAGCCTACACCACACCGGAAGACGACAAGCATGTCCTGGCCCTGCTTTCCAGGATCGATTGGGAAAAGCCCTATGGCGAAACCGCCGAGATCCCCATCTTTGAACGATTCTTCCTTGGAGGGATGCAGACGCTGCGCGGATACAAGCTCAACACCATCGGGCCGAAAGAGAACGATGTGCCCTATGGGGGGATCGCCCGCCACCACGGCAGCCTCGAATACATTGTTCCGCTTGTCGGCAACCACATCCGGGGTGTGGCTTTCGTCGACTACGGCACACTGCATGTCCAGACCCCGGATGACTGGTTCAGCGGATACCGTTTTGGGACGGGTCTCGGGCTCCGTATTCTTGTGCCCAAGGTCAATTTCCCCGTGGCCATCGAGCTGGCTGAGCCAGTGGGACCCCGCAGTGACCATGAGGACACAAGGTTCTTCAATTTCTCGCTCAAAACAAGCACCAGTTTCTGAGCATCTCGGGAGCGTGTAACATGGAAACCATGAAAAAGTTTGTTTTAGGAACCTTCCTCATGGTCCTTCTGGTGTCCTGCCAATCGGGAGGGGGCAAGGGTGGCGGTGTGCTTGTGGTGGATGTGGGCCTTGTTCTCCAGCATTCCGAGGCAATCGCCAGAATGAAGGAAGAGGGTCCAAAGAAAATGGCCAAGGTCAAGGAGATCGAAAAGGAATTGGCGGCCCTGTCCGAAGAGGCCCGCAAAACACTGGACAGTATTGCTGACAAAACATCCCTGCCCTATCGTGAAAAGGAGCAGTTTTTCAGGAATCGCCAGTCGGAAATCGTGTCTCGAGCCCGCACGGCCACCCTGAATATCCTGACCCAGGAGGCCGAAGCCTACGACAAGGCTTACCGCGAAGTGATGGATGTGGCCCTGAGGCTGGCCAAGGCACGGGGAGCCTCGGCCGTGCTTCCCCTCCGGGAGCTGCCCAAACCCTCCATGCTTGCCGACGAACATGATGTTTCGCCTTATGCTTTGATGCAGGCTTATCTCGAGCAACTGTCCCAGAGGCCTGTGGTCGCTGCGTCCACAGATGCCGATATCACCAACGAGGTGCTCCAGGAATTGGGATGGGCGAGGTAAAAACGGTCCAGGATGTCGCCGCCCTTGTGGGAGGCCGTGTCGAGGGAGACGGGAGCAGGCCGGTGCGAGGCGTGGGTTCCCTCGAGACAGCGGCCGAGACGGACATTGCTTTCCTGTCAGACCCCAGGATTGCGAGGCACCTGTCGGTCACCAAGGCCGCGGCCGTGATAGCCCAGGAGGGGGTGCAATGTCCCGGCATCACCTTCATCCGTGTCCCGCAACCTTCTGATGCCTTCGACCTGTTGGTGACCCATCTTTTGCCAGGTCCCCGGAAACCTGCACCGGGCATTCATCCTTCCAGCATCATCCATCCATCAGCCATTGTGGCCCCCGATGCCCATGTCGGGCCCCACTGCGTTGTGCACGAGGGGGCCCGGGTCGGTTCCCAGGCCATCCTCCATTCCCATGTGGTTCTCGACCGCAATGCCGGGGTCGGAGCCCAGACCGAGATCTGGCCCTTCGTGATGCTCCGCGAGGAATGCACGGTCGGTGAACGTTGCCTGCTCCACACAGGTGTGGTGATCGGCTTTGACGGGTTCGGTTTCAACAACATCAAGGGGGTCTGGAAAAAGATACCCCAACGGGGCACGGTGGAAATCGGCGACGATGTCGAGATTGGTGCGAATGTCACGATCGCCAGAGCCCGCTTCGGGGTGACGCGGGTTGGCCATGGTTCCAAGATCGATGCCCTCGTCCAGCTCGGCCACAATGTCCGTGTCGGGCGCCATGTCTATGTTGGTTCCATGAGCGGCATGGCTGGTTCTTCGGAATTGGGTGACCATTGCACTGTAGCGCCGCAAACGGGGATTGGACCCGCTGCCAAGGTGGCCCCGGGGACGATCCTGGGGGCCCGTACAGGGGTCACCAAGGACATTCCCGAGCGCGGAACCTATAGTGGGTTCCCCGCCATCCCTCATATCCGCGAGAAGCGCCGGATGCAGGGTACAATGGTGGTCGATGACCTCCGCGAGGAGGTCCGGGATCTGAGGAGACGGCTTGAGCAACTGGAACAGTCAAAGAACACTCGCCAAGGAGGTTGAATACTCCGGGATCGGCCTGCATACCGGGGCCATGGTCCACCTCAAGCTTGTGCCTGCCCCAGCCCGCACCGGCATCGTCTTTGTGCGCACCGACACGGCGGATGCGCGCCGGATTCCGGTGGTCATCCAGAATGTCGAGCAAAAGCCCTTGTGCACCACCATCCGTTCTGGTGATGTGTATGTGCAGACCGTGGAGCACCTCCTTTCGGCCCTGCGGGCCTTTGGCATCGACAATGTGCTGATTGAGATCAATTCCATCGAGCCCCCGGGCGCCGACGGCAGTGCCAAGGAATTCTGCAACCTGATCCTGTCGGCCGGAGTGCGCGACCTGGGCGAACCCCGCCGCATTTACACGGTCACAGCACCCATCTACTATTCCGAAAAGGACACCAGCATTGTGGCGTTGCCGAACCCCCAAGGAAACCTGAAGGTGTCCTACACCCTCGATTATGGTTCCAAGCTGGTGGGCACCCAGCACACCACTTTCGAACTCACCACCGAGCGCTACATCAGCGAGATTTCGGCAGCCCGCACCTTTTGTTTCGAGCATGAGGCCCGTGCGCTCAAGGAGGCCGGATTCGGCAAGGGAGCCTCGACGCGCAATACCTGCGTGATCGGCACATCCGGACTCCTCGACAACGAGCTTCGCTACGAGAATGAATTTGTACGCCACAAGATCCTCGACTTGGTCGGGGATTTGGCAGTGTTGGGGGCCGATCTGGAGGCGCATCTGGTGTGCATCAAGAGCGGGCACAACCACAACTTCCATCTCGCCAGGCTCATTGAGCAGGCGATGAACAATCAGCTCAGGGCCCAGGCTTCCCCGGCCTTGGCCCGCGCTAGTTCATGATCCATCCCCTGGCCGTTGTTCATGACACGGCCCAGGTCAATTCGGCCGCCCATGTGGGTCCGTTTTGCGTCATTGGCGAGCAAGCCAGGGTGGGGGCGGGGACCCGGCTGATGGAAAGGGTCTCCATTGGGCCCCACACCATCCTTGGCAAGGACAATCTTGTGCACCCCGGTGCGGTGATTGGCGGGGATCCCCAGGACCTGAGTTTCAAGGGTGAAACCGTGTCCTGCGAGGTGGGGGATGGCAACGTCTTCCGCGAATGTGTCACCGTGAACCGCGGCACCGCCAAGGACATGGGCAAGACAGTGATCGGCAACCGCAACCTCTTCATGGCCTGCTGCCATATCGCCCACGACAATGTGGTGGAGGATCATGTGGTGGTGGCCAACGGTGTGCTCATGGCCGGCCATGTCACTTTGCGATCGGGATGCATCATTTCGGGGATGGTGGGGATCAACCAGTTTGTCACGGTGGGCAGGCTTGCCTACGTGGCCGGCAATTCCGGCATCACCCAGGATGTGCCCCCCTTTATGAAGGTGCAGGGGCACAACAGTGAGGTGCGGGGCGTCAACACCTTGGGGCTCCGGCGCACGGGGGTCTCACCCGATAGCGTGGAGGCACTCCGGGAGGCCTTCCGTATTCTGTGGACCAGCGACCTCACGCAGGCCGAGGCCCTCAACGAGATCCGGGCCCAGGTCAAGAACACGCCCGAGCTGGAGGAGCTTATCGTGTTCCTCGAGCAAAAGGCCAAGGGCCGATTCGGCAGGGCGAGGGAGACCCAGCGGAAGTGGTGAAAGCCAAGGCCTTCCTTGAATTTTGGAAGTGGCGTTGGATCTACCTCTTGGCCTTGCCTCTGGCGGGTTGTTGCCTTGCGCAGTCGATGGTGTATCCCGTTCCCGATGTGGAGGTGCCCATGGTGCCTCCGAAACCCCTGGAGGCCCTTCGCCTGCCGGGGGGGTGCATGGCTTGGGTTATGGATGGCGTCAACACCAAAGCTCCCATTGTCATCTGGTGCCACGGGAATGCTGAAAACCTTGAATTGATGTACCAAGGAGGCACCTTTGGTGAGCTCCAGAAGAGGGGGTTCCATGCCATAGGGGTGGACTACCCGGGGTATGGTCTTTCCGCCGGACGCCCCAGCGAGTCGGGGGCCGTCAACGCGGTGATGGAGGCCCTGCAAGAGGCCAAAAGGCGTTGGCCCGGATCTCCCCGGGTTCTGGTGGGCTGGTCTTTGGGGGCTGCCGTAGCCTGCCAGGCGTCCCGCCTGGAAGCCCCAGACCGCTTGGTTCTTATCAGTCCCTTCTCTTCCCTTGAATCCGTCGGGAAACGGCATTTCAATTCCCTGTTCGTTTCATGCCTGATGCTGTGCACAGCTGATCAATACGATTCGATGTCAGCTGTCACGGGTCTGTCCATGCCTGTGCTTGTGGTTCATGGCCAGAGGGATGCCGTGATCCCCATCGATGAGGGTCGGCTCCTGGCGGCACGCATTCCCCAGGCCAGGGTCTTGTGGATTCCTGAGGCCGAGCACAACGATATTCTGGGGTATCCCGAAGTCTGGGAGACCCTGACCGCGTTTGCGGGGGATGTTACACACCCGTGACAGAATCACCCTGATTCAGGGTCTACCATGGGGTTATCCAGAAGGGAGTCCCCATGTTCCGCAACATCTTCAGCCTTGCCACCGCCATCATCATCTGCCTCTACGACCCCGTTAGGGCCAACGAGGAAACCCCTGCATCTGAGGCCCCAGCTCCCGTTGTGGCTGTTGCGGCGGCCCAGGCGGCCCGGGTCCAGCTGGCTCTCCTTTTGGACACCAGCAACAGCATGGACGGCCTGATCACCCAGGCTAAGGACCAGCTCTGGGATGTGGTGAACACGGTCTCTCACCTCCGGCGCACCGGCCAGAAGGCCACTCTGGAGGTGGCCCTCTATGAATACGGCAACGACGGGATCCCGGCCGGGGAACAGCATCTGAGGCAGGTGTTGCCCTTCTCTTCGGAGCTGGACAAGATTTCGGAAAAGCTGTTCTCCCTGACCACCAACGGAGGGAGTGAGTATTGCGGGGCTGTTATCAAGTCGGCTCTGAACGACCTCGCCTGGGACAAGGACTCGAGCACTCTGCGTCTGGTCTTCATCGCGGGCAATGAAAGCTTCGCCCAGGGCCAGGTCGACTACGCCACCTTCTGCAAGCAGGCGGGCACCGCTGGAATCCTTGTCAACTCCATCTTCTGTGGGGACCGTCAGGAGGGAGTCGACACATTCTGGCAGAGGGGGGCCGACCTTGGTCGAGGAGAGTTCTTCAACATCGACAAGGATCTCCGCTGTGACATCGTGACCCCCTTTGATGCGGAGATCCAACGGATCGGTAAAGAGATCAACGAAACCTACATTCCCTACGGACATCGTGGCGATGAGGGAAAGAGGTGCCAGCAGGTCCAGGACTACAACTACTCTTCCTCAGGAAACAACGACGCCAACACCAAACGACAGCTCTCGAAGTCGAGCAGCATCTACTGCAACGACGACTGGGATCTTGTGGACGCCTACCTCAACAAGAAGGTCGTCATCACCACAGTGGAGGTCAAACTTCTACCCGAGGCCATGCGTGGCATGTCCAGCGAAGAAAGGCTCCGTTATGTGGAGCGGATGGCCGAGCGCAGGGGGGCCCTGAAGGAAAGGCTCCGGGTCCTTGAGAGGGAGCGTGCCGCATGGATCAAGAACCAGGCGGCCACGGTGGAGGGCCAGGCTCAGCAAAGGCTCGGGGGGGCCATCGAAAAGGCCATCATCACCCAGGCTGTCCTTCTCGGGTTCACCCATGAACCCTGAGCAGGGGGGGTGAACCCGTCGGTTATACTTCTCCCCCTATATGGCGGATCAAAGATCCCTCAAGGGAGTGACCCAGGTGAGGCAACAGGTGCAGGTGGGAGAGGTGGTGTTCGGCGGACCGTCCACGGTGCTGATTGCCGGGCCCTGCTCCGTGGAATCCCTTGACCAGATGAGGGTGGTGGCCCAGCAGCTCAAGGATGCCGGAGTTCACATCCTCAGGGCCGGCGCCTTCAAGCCCCGCACCAATCCCCACAGTTTCCAGGGTCTGGGCCAGGAAGGCCTGGAGATCCTGGCCCAGGTCTCGCGCGAGACGGGCCTGCCCGTGGTCACCGAAGTCCTTTCCGAGAACGACATCGAGGCCGTGGAGGCCAAGGCTGACATGCTTCAGGTGGGGGCCCGCAACATGCACAACACGGCTCTCCTGAAGGCCCTGTCGAAGACCAGTCTGCCCATTCTCCTCAAGCGCGGCTTTGCCGCCACGATCGAGGAATTTTTGATGGCGGCGGAGTACCTGGTGCATGGCGGCAACAACCAGGTTGTGCTTTGCGAGCGTGGGGTGCGTTCCTTCGAGCCTCAGGTGCGCTTTGGCATCGACTTTGGATCCCTGGCCCTGCTTCGCGAACTAACGGCCTTTCCGCTGGTGGTGGATCCCTCGCATGCCACGGGTCAGGCGCGCCTTGTCAGGCCTGTGGCCCGAGCCGCTGCGGCCCTTGGGGTGGAGGGCATCATGGTCGAGGTGCACCCCGACCCCTCCAAGAGTGTCAGTGATGCCGAGCAGGCCATCGACATTGAAGAGTTCCACGGTTTGGTCCAGGATGTCCGTGCCATCGAGGGGATCCTTCAGCCCGACGGACGTTAGGGATGAGGATCCGTACGCTGACCTATTTCCTGTCGGGATTTCCCGATGACAGGGAGCTCCTGAAGGCCGGCCGGTTCCTCGCGGATGCCAGGTTGCAGGCCCAGGAGGCCGGTTTCGAAGTGCAGACAGTCCGATTGGCCCTGGGATCCCTGGAAGCCGTTCTCTTCGATCCTCGTGCCGGATCGTTGGGTTCTTTGTGTTCCATGTTGGAAGAGGCCCGACTCAGCCAGAAGGTGGATTTTCTCAGCCTAGGCATCGTGAGGGACTCAGCACTCCTGTCTCTTGTGGGGGCTGAACTGATTCGTCATCCCAGACTCTGTGTCAGTGCCGAGGGTGCCGCCTGGAATTCCGGAGTGAACCAGGCGGTCCTCAAGGCCTCGGCCGACCTGACGTTGAGGTTGTCACGGGAGACCCCCCAAGGACTCGGCAATTTTTCCTTCTGCGCCTCCTTCTGTGTGGGAGGAGGCACGCCATTTTTCCCTTCGGGTTACTCCCACCCCGGACCGAGTTCCTTTGCCCTTGGGCTGGAAAATTCCGATCTGTTGGTCAAGGCCATGGGGGGGGTTGGGGGGCCCACGGAAGGCCTCCAACGATTCCGTGAAGCCTATCAGGCGGCCTGTGGGCCATTGGAAACTCTTTTCACACAATTGGAGCGGCAGACAGGGGTGCCCTGTCTTGGCCTGGACACTTCGCTGGCCCCTTCCCTGGATCCCGGTGAGAGCCTGGCCCTGGCCTTTGAAAGAGCCGGGCTACCCTTGGGCAGTGCCGGCAGTCTGGGCCTTTGTTCTGAGGTGACCCAGATTCTCCGTGAACTTAAGGTGCGCAAGACGGGCTACAGGGGGCTGATGCTTCCCGTGCTGGAGGATGCCGGCCTTTGCACCTTGGCGGACCAAGACAGGCTTTCCATCTCTACCCTGCTGATGCATTCGAGTGTCTGCGGGGTCGGGCTCGATACGGTGCCCGTTCCAGGAAACATCCCGGAGTCCTCGCTTTTGAAGCTGTATGCCGATGTGGCTGGCTTGGCCCTTAAATGGAACAAGCCTCTCTCGGCAAGGCTGTTTCCCGTGGCTGGGAAGAAGGCCGGTGAACGCACAACCTTTGAATCTCCCCACCTGACCAACTGCAGGATTTTGGGCATTTCCTGAGCAGGCTCATGTTTTCCGGGGGGAGGGCAGAGGGGGGTGCTCTCTGTTAAACTTCCTCACATGACAAGTCTGAATACCCAGAAAATGCCCGTCAAATCCGGGGATCTGACGGGGATCCTCCTCCGGAAGCTTGTCTCGAACAAGAAGATCAGCAAGGAGGATCTTGACGACATCCTGAGCATCACCTCTCAAAAGGTGATCGAGGCTGTGCAGGCCGAAGCCCTGACCTTCTACATCATCGAGGGCGCTGAGCTTGTCTTCCAACATGTGCATTACGCCAAGCATCTGGTGGCGGCCCAGGGTGACAAATACGCCAGCCTCAAGCACAAACTCACGGGCATGAGGATGCCCAAAGAGCAGGGCATTGTGGGCAAGGTGGTGCGGGAAAAGGAACCCGTGGTCGTGCTGGATGTGGCCCAGGGGGGGATCTACAAACCCCCGGCTGCCAAGGACACTGGATTTGAGGTGCGTAGCATGATGACCATGCCCCTGAAGGTGGGCAGCGATGTGGTGGGGGCCCTGCAGGCGCTCAACAAGCATCCCGATTTCAATGAAGGCTACTTTGTGGACGAGGATGTCGAGAAACTCCAGGAGGTTGCCGAATACTCGGGCAAGATCATCCAGAAGGCGGTCAAGCCTGACACCGAATTCTCACCCCTTGAGATGGCCGAGTACATCTCCAGGCTGAGCCGCAAGGATCGCTTCGATCCCACTAAAGAGCCCGTTGACGACAAGCTGGGGTTGATCGCTCCCGAGGAGCTTCTCCGGAAGAACACCATCTATCCCATCAACCGTGTGGGGGCCGATGCAGTGTCCCTCTTGATGGTCAACCCGCTCGACCTCCTCCAGAAAGACGAGTTTCAGGCCGCCACAGGACTTCAGGTCAAGCGGGTGTTGGTGGCCACCAAAGGGGAGATCACGGCCCTTATCGACAGGGCCCACCCAGCCGATTCCCATGCCAGCGAGGTGCCCCAGGCCAAGGTGGCGACCATGGACGAGGTGCTGGCCAAGGTGGATGTGCAGTACAACGAATCCGATGAAGGCGGACCCTCGGGACCCTATCTCGATATCGAAGACGAGGGCGAGAATTCCGCCCCCATCATCCAGCTGTGCAACCGTATCATCGAGGATGCTCACGTCAACGGGGCCAGCGACATCCATATCGAGCCCTTCGAAAAGGAAGTCATCGTGCGCTACCGCATCGACGGCCTCTGTGTGGTGAAGCTCCGTCTTCCAAAGGCCGTGGCCAACAGTTTGACCTCTCGCTACAAGATCATGAGCGAGCTCGACATTTCCGAACGGCGCCTGCCTCAGGACGGACGGATCGTCTTCAAGAAGTTCTCCAGGGCCAAGATGGATATCGACCTGCGGGTGGCGACGGCCCCAATGAACCATGGCGAGAAGATCGTCATGCGCATTCTCGACAAGGCCAAGAGCACCCTGCCCCTCGAGAAGCTGGGATTCTCGAAGTCGAATCTGGAAATCTACCGCAAGCTGATCCGCCTGCCCTATGGCATGATCCTGCACTGCGGTCCTACCGGCAGCGGCAAGTCCATGACGCTCTACAGCGCCCTGGGCGAGGTGGCCACGCCCGACGTGAACATCCAGACAGCCGAGGACCCCATTGAATACACCCTGGCCGGCATCAACCAGATGCAGGTCCGCAAGGAGATCGGGCTCACCTTCGCCTCGGCCCTCCGAAGTTATCTCCGTCAGGACCCGGACATCATCCTGGTGGGCGAAATCCGCGACAAGGAAACCGCTGAGATCGCTATCGAGGCATCGCTCACGGGACACATGCTTTTCAGCACTCTCCACACCAACGATGCCGCGGGCACCGTCTCTCGATTTGTTGATATGGGTATCGAGCCCTTCATGATCTCGAGCTCCCTGGTCTGTGTGTGCGCCCAGAGACTCCTCCGTCGGGTGTGCCCTGATTGCCGCGAGCCCTATGTGCCCAGCGATGATGAGAAGATCCTCTTCGACAAAGCCCAGGTTCCCTTCACCCAGCTCTTCAGGGCTCGGGCGGGGGGGTGCCCCAAGTGCAATGGCAACAGCTACAAGGGACGCACTGGCACCCATGAAATCCTGTCGATGAATGATGAACTCAAGGACATCATCAATCGTCACGGCACCACGGAGCAGATCAAGGCCTGCCTGATGAAGAACGGCATGCGCACCCTGTATCAAGACACGTTGGAAAAGGTGGCGGCCGGCCTCACCACGTTGGAAGAGGCTCTTACTGTGGTGAAGCCGGACCACTCGTGACCGAATTCCAGTCGGTCAACAGCCTAGATCTGATGAAGATCCTGGATGTGGCCAGGGCCCTGGCCACTGTTCGCGACCTCGACGAGATCCTCAAGCTCATCATCCGCAGTGCCTGTGGAGTCCTCAAGGCCGACAGAGCCAGCGTGTTTCTTGTCGACGTGGCCAAGCAAGAGCTATACATCCGCGTGGCGATGGGGGACGAGATGAAGGAGATCCGCTTCCCGATCAGCAAAGGGATCTCCGGTTCCGTCGCCACCACGGGCGAGATCCTCAACATCCCCGATGCCTATCAAGATGAGCGCTTCAACCGTGATGTCGACGTCAAGACGGGCTACCGCACGAAGTCGATCCTCACCGTGCCCCTCAACACCGGCGAAAAAATCGTGGGAGTGCTCCAGTTCATCAACAAGGAGGGCGACGGGGTCTTCACGGAGTACGACGAAGCTGTGGCCACAGCTCTCGCGGCCCAGGCGGCCGTGACCATCCACAATTTCTGGCTCAACCAGGAATACCTCAACAAGAAGCAGATGGAGGCCAGCCTCGACATCGCCCGCACAATCCAGAAATCCTTCCTGCCCGAGAAAGCCCCTGAAGTTGAAGGACTAGAGGTCCACGGCTTCAGCGAAAGTTGTGATGAGACCGGTGGCGACTATTACGACTACTACAAGATCGATGACGACCGCATCGTGGTCACAATCGGCGATGTCACGGGCCATGGTGTTGGATCGGCTCTTCTGATGGCCACCGCCCGCAGTGCGCTCCACGCCTTGTGGCAGAAGGAGCATGACCCCCGGGTTCTCCTTGAAACCCTCAACGACTTGCTGGCCACCGACATGGGAGGGGACCGCTTCATCACCCTCTTCCTGGGCATCTTCGACATGCGCCGCAATGTGCTCACGTATTCGTCGGCCGGCCATGACTCCCCGTTGTTGTACCGCCCCTCGGATGACAGCATCATGGAGCTGGATTCCACCGGCATTCCCCTGGGGATGGTTGAGGGTATGGAATTTCCCAACCGTGAGATCTTCCTGAAGCCCGGAGACGGTCTTTACATGATGACCGACGGCGTCTGGGAGGCCATGAACCCCAAGAACGAGACCTATGGTCGCGAGCGGCTCTTCAGCTTTATTCGGGCCCACGGGGATCACGGTCCCCGAGACACCTGCGAGGCCCTGGTCCGTGATGTCGAGGAGTTTTGTGATGGCGCCTCCCAGCGCGATGACATCACCCTCCTCACGCTGGCGATCCGTCGCCGCTCGGGTCCCCTGCGCATCCTGCGCCAGGCCGAGCTCAAGGATTTTGGCGATCCTCTGTTTAACGAAACCTTTTCATCAACCCAATCGGAAAAGAACAGGGTACTTGAGGAGATCCTCTCGCTGTTGACGCGGGAAGGTTTGATGGAGGATGTCCACGAGATGATGGTCAGGCTGTGCCTCGACGAGGCGCTCGTGAATGCCGTCGATCATGGCAACGCCAATGACACCTCAAAGAAGGTCCGGGTCCGTGTGAGCGCGGACGAGCGTTACTGGTCGATCATCGTTGAGGATGAGGGCCCCGGATTCGCCGACAGGGATGTCCCCGACCCCGATTCGGCTGAGGCCCTGGAACTGGAGCATGGGAGGGGGGTGCTCATCATGGTCGAGTTCCTCGACTGTGTGTGGTACAACCTTAAGGGTAACGCCATTCAGATGATCAAGAGACATACCAAGCCCAAAACCGGTGATGAAGAGGCCGAGACATGAAGACAAGGGTCTTTATTGGGTGTAAAATAGCATGCAGGAGATTCCCATGAACAAAAGCCGCCTGATGGTCCAGACAATCAAAGATGCCCACCATGTCTCCTTCATGGACAGCCGCATCCTGGACGAGTCCTCGATCAAGGCCATTTACACCGATATCAATGAATTGGTGGCCAACAACGACAAGATCAAGCTGATCCTCGATTTTGAAAATGTGGATTATCTGTCGTCAGCCGTGCTGGGCAAGTTGGTGGCCCTCAACAAGGAAGTCAAGAATGCCAAGGGGCACATGGTGCTGGCGAACATCAAAAAGCCCATCTTGGAAGTCTTCAAGATCACCAAGCTTGACCAGGTCCTCGACATCCGCAAGGATGCCTTCGCGGCCATGAAGGCTTTCGGCTAAAATAAATTACCCGGAGCCCGGGTGGCGGAATTGGCAGACGCGCTAGATTCAGGGTCTAGTGGTGGCAACATCATGAAGGTTCGAGTCCTTTCCCGGGCACCAATTACATCAAGGTTACTGCGCGCGGCTTCGCCGTGCTATTTGCGGCTGGGCTCCAAGTGACGTCGAATCTCCCATGTGAGTCGTTCCTGAACAGCTTTTGATTCCGCCGACTCTCCCACCACCAAGGGACCCCCGTGAAGGGGACCTTCAAGCAGGGCCACAAGCCGCGCATGGACCAGGGCCTGGCCATCGACGTTCAAACTGGGATCACCATCAAGCTGGATCAGACGCCTGACCATGTGTGTGACATTGATTCTGCGCCAATGTTCGGCGGACTTGGGATCGATGGCGGCCGTCCAAAAGGCCTCAATGAAGCCGTCCTGGGTCAACCCTGGTGCGTCCTTGGAGCGCAAGGAGCGTTCATGCAGCCTGTTGAAGACCATCGGATGCAGGGTGCCATAGATGAGATCGCGATGGTGGGTATCCATCTCCTGCCTGAAGGCCGCAATCATGGGTTCATCACGATGATTCCAATCAGGCAGGGTCAGTCTGGGCAGGTCGTCAAGGATGACGGCCCACTGATCCTGTTTGATGCCAGACAGGGGCGCCACAATGGAAGCCAAGGCTGCTTTCTCGACAGCAGGTTCGATCCACTGCATCAGGCGGCTGCCCTTGGGAACATGACCCTTGAGATACACCTGGCCCCCCAAGAAGCGGGCGTGACTCTTGGGATAGAGGTACCAACGGCGGACCAAGCCCTTGAAGACATGGCGCCGGATACCCGGATCGACATCGGCCAGGACAGCGCGGTCTGCCAGGCGCATCAGACAGCGTTCCAGGGCCTCCTGCTGGCGGGCCGCGTCGGCCAATGGTTCGTCGGTAGCGTCATAGAGAGCTGTGTAGGGGTCATGATTGGCATCTTCATCAGTGGCATAGGGCTTGGGGTGCTTGAGGATGGAAGCCAGAAGTTCCTCCTCCGGTTTACCCGGATCGTGGGCATACCCATAGCGGACAGCCCAATAGTCGTACGCCCCGATGGTCTGTGAAAAAAAATGGCCTTGTTTACCGGAGTCGGGATGCAGGTTGGTATGGGCGTAATCCATGATCGAGGATGAAAGTCCGTACTCCGCGGTGTAGGCCTTGTCGTGCGAGCGCCCAGCTGGCAGGGCGGTACTACCCTTGAAATTGTGCCGGAGCCCCAGGGTGTGACCCACCTCGTGGATCACAACGCGCTTGAGATACTGGAGGGTGATTTCCCTTGAGGCGGGAGTTCCGGCTTCAGGTGCGACAAGCATGGCCAGGGCGGGCAGGCAATCGCACTCGGCCTGGATTTGGCATTGGGAAGAGCCCAAAAGGGCCGGTGATGTGTTGAGTCCATGCAGAGACTCCCCATCAATGCGGATGTGCGCCCTGAGGATTTCACCGGTGAAAGGATTCTCGGTGACGGGGCCGTGGCCCGAGAAGAAAAGTTTGTGCGACGTGATCCACTGGATGACGTTGTAACGGCAATCGGAAAGGCTCCAGGTGGCGTCATCAGGTTGGACCTTGCAGTCAAGGGCCCCTCGGAAGCCTGCCGCTTCAAAGGCCTTGTTCCATTCCAAGACGGCGTCCCGGATCGTGTCGCGGAATTCATGGGGAGTGTTGTTGGAAATCCAGTAGACCACGGGCTTGGCAACATCCCCGGTGGTGAAGATGTCGGGATTCTTCCTGCGGATGTCCCAGCGGACGATGCGGTTTTCGCTGGTGATCAGCTCCTCGGGTCGCGAGAGGTTCTTGGTGGTGGTGGTGAAGTAGCCCACCAGCGGGTCCGCGCGGCGGGGCTTGTAGTCGGATTCAGGCAGGGTACGCAGGCTCCAGTGCAGCCCCACCGTCACACGGCGGGGATCCGGCATGGGTGTAGCGGCTGGCAAAGACGAGTCGGGTTTGAGGTCGAGATCGATCTCAAAATCCCACTCCATGTTCTCGGGGCACACTTCGAAGGATTGGATCCGCAACGAGTCCGGGGAACGTTGGCCTTTGAGTTCCTGTTCCATACCGGACACGATGTCCCAATTGAAGGATTTGATGAATTTCTCCCCTGAAATGAGGAGGGCCCCGTCAGTTTCGGCCAAGATGGGGAGGCTCAAAATAACCGGCATCCTATAGTTGTCGTTAAGACCGAGCCTTTCCGGCCGGCCCGGATCCATGGTGAACACCGTCTGGACTTGGCGGACCAACAGTTGGTTGTCCTTGCGTTCGAAGCGCACAGCGCGGTCATTGCCGCCCTGTCCCGTGAGGGCGTAGGTGCCGAGGCCTCCGGTGATGTGGGGGCTCCAGAGGTAAGTCTTCGAAAGTGCATCCTTGGGTAGTTCCCACAGACTGGAGGATGGTTCCCCATAGATGGTGAACAGGCCTTTTTGGCTGGGCTTACCCGTTATTTTGGAGGCAATGGCCGGCAAAACGTTTGGCGCAGAAACAGGTGCGGGTTTGGCGGGGCTTTTGCAGGATGCCAACACGAATAGAACGGCAAGAGCGATGGATCTCATGATTCCCTCCAGAAAGGCACACTATAATGGAAGAATGCCAACATTTTAGGCATGAACCGAAGGGAGTTCGGCGTGGCATCCATTGGATTCATCGGCGGTAGCGGACTTTACAACATCCCTGAAATGAAGGTGCTTGAGGAGCGCCTGGTCAAGACTCCTTGGGGGGATCCCTCGGACAAGCTGATCTTCGGCTCCCTGAAAGGGGTGGATGTGGTGTTTCTGCCCCGTCATGGTCGTGGCCATCGGATCACGCCTACCGAGGTCAATTCCAGGGCCAACATTTGGGCCTTGAAGTCTGTCGGGGTTCGCGAGATCGTGGCATTTTCGGCCGTCGGATCCTTGCGCGAAGAAATCGCTCCCCTGCATTTCGTGGTTCCCTCGCAGATCATCGATCGTACATCGCGGCGCCCATCCACCTTTTTCGAGGGTGGCGTGGTGGCCCATGTCTCGTTTGCCGAACCTTTCTGCACGCGTCTCGAGGGACAGGTCAGGCAGGCCCTCAAGGGTTGTGACCTCAAGCACCATGTCGACACCACGCTGGTGGTCATGGAGGGCCCGGCCTTTTCCACCAAGGCCGAAAGCAAGCTTTACCGGTCCTGGGGGGCCGACATCATCAACATGAGTGCCCTTCCCGAGTCCAAACTCGCCCGTGAGGCCGGGATCTGTTACCAGATGGTGTGCATGAGTACGGATTATGACTGCTGGCGTGATGTCGGTGAGCATGTCACGGCCGAAATGATCATCTCGAACCTTTCACGCAACGCCGAAAATGCCAGGAAGGTGATCCTTGACCTTGTGGGCCGCATGGGTGCCAAACGCTCCTGCACCTGTTCCGAGGCGGGCCGGTCAGCCATCCTCACGGATAAGAAGCTATGGCCGGCTGAAGTGGCTGAAAGGCTGGCAGTCATCGTGGGCAAAGGAGCCTGACGTGGCCTCGTGGAGCCGGATGAGGGTTCTCACTCTTCTAGTGTTCCTGTGTTGCGGATCGCTATTGAGGAGTGACGAGGGAGGCCAACCCGACCCTGCAAAGCGGCTGGAAACCCTGGAGTCGAGCATCAAGGATGGCGACATCAATGCCGTCATCGAAGCGGCCAACTTTGCCAAGAACAACGGCCTGCCCGATGATGCCAATCGCCTGTTCAATCAGGCCTTGGGATTGGATGCCTTCAATGCCAAGGCCCACGCGGGACTCGGACACAAGAAATTCATGGATTGCTGGTGTGAAGTTTCGGAGATCGAGGACTTTGAAACGACTCTCAATGAGGAGAAAAAAGACCCGAGCCTTCAACTTGTCTACAAGTCCATCTTCGACAACAACAAGCAGATTGGCCGCGAGGCTCTGAAGAAGTTCGACGGCATGTGTCGGGCCTGGAATGTGGATGTGGCCTACCGCCTGATGGAAAGGACGGAGGATGTCTTCTTCGAGGACATTTGCACCGATATTTTCCAGCGCTGGGCAGGTGACAGGGCCCGGGACCTGTGGCTGAAGAGGATCCGCAAGTCGCGCAATGTGGGCGGGGCCCTCAAGATGGTGGGTTATCTGCAGGCCAATCTGACCAGTGATTTGTCGAATCCGGTCACAAAATTCTTGATTGCAGAGGTCCTGAGCGAGCGCAATGAGAACATTTCACTCAAATGCCTCGATCTCTTGGCCACGGTGAAAACCGACGAAATTATCGAAATTCTTCGAAAATTCATGCCCAAATGCAATAACCAGAATGTCAAACAAAAGCTCCTGTCCATTCTTTGAAAAAGTGCCGAAGACTTAATGTTTTCAGAGAAGGATTTCGGCCATTCTTGTCATCCAAGGTAAACCCGGAGGCGTGGATATGAAAACAAGGTGCAGACTCATGGCAGTAGCGGTCTTCACCCTTCTATCCACGACAGGGGGTGTTCTGGCGCAGGAAGGTAGGCCCGACCCTGCAACTCGACTGGAAACCCTGGAGTCAAGCATCAAGGATGGCGACATCAACGCCATCCTTGAGGCCGCCAACTTTGCCAAAAACAACGGATTGCCTGACGATGCCAGTCGCCTCTTCAACCAGGTCTTGGGATTGGATGCCTTCAACGCCAAGGCCCACGCTGGCTTGGGACACAGGAAATTCATGGACTGCTGGTGCGACCAATCCGAAATTGACGATTTCAAGGCCACTTTGGATGAGGAAAAGAAGGATGTCACCCTGAAGATGCTTCGAAAGGAAGTGTTCGCCGACAACACTTATGTCGCCAGGGATGCCCTCAAGAAGTTCGATGCTTCCAGCAGAGCCTGGTCGGTGGACACGGCCTACAACCTTCTGGAGAAGGTGGATGACGAATGGATCGAGGAAATCGCCATTGGCATCTTTTCGCGCTGGGCAGGTGACAGGGCCCGTGATTTGTGGATCAAGCGCTGTCGACGTGGCGGCTTTACTAGGTGCACCATCAAGATGATTGAGGCCCTTCAACCCAATGTGACGGGCGAACTTTCCAATCCGGCCACCAAATACCTGGTGGATGAGGTGACCGGTCAACGCAATGAAAACGTCTCCCTCAAGTGCCTTGAGGTTCTTGCCGGCGTGAAGACAGACGAGATCACTCAGGTCCTGCGCAAATTTCTCAACAGGTGCGACAACCAGAACGTCAAGCAGAAGCTGCTCGCCATCCTCTAATCCCAGTTCAGAACAGCTGTCCTGGGCTGAATGGGGTAGTAAAAGTCTCCTTGCCATTGCGATTTTTCTTTATAATCTGGCCCATGCGCTTTCTCCATTTGGCAGAAGCGCTGTTTTTTTGGTACACCAACCCAAGAAAGCTCGATTTTTTCAATCGCACCCGTAGCTCAACTGGATAGAGCATCTGACTACGGATCAGAAGGTTTCAGGTTCGACTCCTGACGGGTGCGCCACTTTCAGGGAGGTCCCATGGCCTACAACCTTGACGATGTGAAAGCCAGCCTGTCCTCAGGATCGATCATCTTGTTGGATGTGAGGGAACTGGATGAATGGAACGCCGGACACGTGAAGGGCGCTCGTTTGGTTCCGCTCTCGGATCTTAGCAGTGGCAAGATCCCCGGCGATCTCCCCAAAACAGCCAGCCTCTACACCTATTGCCGAGCGGGGCGCAGAAGCGTGATGGGAGCCGACATCCTCAAAGCTCAGGGCTTCAACGTCTCCCCTCTGTTCGAGGGTTTTGAAGAGTTGGCCTCCAAGGGGTTCCCGAGGGAATAGCCCCTGTTCAGGGGAGATAGATCAGCCTGTCCGACACTACCCTCGCCGTCGGGTCTTGGGTGACATGTTTCTGGTGTGTGGAAGGGTCCACTCCGATGGGTAAAAGAACCCAGCAGGGCCTCACGATCTTCACCAGACGGCTTTCGGGATGTTTGGTGGCATAGGGGTGCTCTTGGGGGAACATCCCTGTCACCGGGACTCCCTTCTCCCATGTGAGCCGGGCCATCAAGCTCAAGCGGCTGAACTCATAAAGCACCGAGTCTCCAGGGCGGAGCGATCCAATGATGGCGTCGTAGTCCTCCTCATCCACCGATCGTTTGTGGTAGCGCGACTCATGAAGTGACGCTGCCGGAGCCAATTTCAAAAGATCCTGACTGTACACGGCCTTGTCAATGAAGTTGGCATGAGGCATGGGCAAGGTTTTGGAGACACACCAGGCAGGCCCATTGGTGAGTGCCGTCAACAGAAGAATGGCGGCCCCAACCGACCGATGGGCGGAAAGGATCTTGGTGCTTTCCACCCACAGGAGGGGGAGGATTATGATGCTCCAGATGCCCCGGTGCGTCTCAAAGACGAGGGGGAACACCAGCAGTGAGGCCAGGACCATGCCCAGGCAGAGTCCCTGGATCGAGTCCGGAGGTGTGCGTCGGGACAGTAGGAGGATCATGGCAAGCCCCAGGGTTGCAAGGGCGATGCCTTGGGCATTGAGCGTATGCCACTGGGACAGAAAGCGGGTGGATGGATCATGGACCATGGTGAACCAGGAACTGTCGCTGGGCCACCCCAAGACGCTTTGCACAACGCCCAGCAAGCCCACAACAAGCGCCAGGGGCCAATGCTTGAGCCATGCCCTCCAGTCCAGCCGGCACGTAAGGGCCAGGGATGCCGCCATGCCAAAGAGTGCATAGGCCAACGCCAGCAGGGACAATTGCCACAGCCCCGTCAAGGTGAGCGCCAGGAGCCAGAACCCTCTCCCTTTCCTGTAGCGTTCCCAGCTCAAGGCCAGGGCGGTGAGGCCCATGGCCGAAAGGCTGTAGGTGCGTACTGTGCCGCCCACCCTTAAGGGCATGTCGGCAAAGATGAAGGCCACAAGGGGGCCCAGCATCCAAAGGCCCGTGAGCCGTTTCCAGGATAGCCAAGTCAAAGAAGCAACAAGAGCCAAGACATGGAATGTGCGCCAGGCGGTATGGGGGATGTCGAGCCACACAACGAGGGCATTGAGACCGATCCAGCCCGGTTGGTAGACGCGGTTATCGCCGTTCTCATCCAGAGCCCTGCAATCCAAGGGCCATGGATGGGTGTCATCGACCCCGGTGCCTTCCAAGACGAGCCGTCCAAAGAAGAGGCCATCAAGATCGTCATACCACAATGGCTTTTTGAGTGCGGGTCCCAGAATCTCGACAGTCAGTGCCAAACTCATCAAGAGAAGCGCGGGTAACAGCCATCTGACAGGGGCAGGTTTGGGCATATACTGCATTATCGCAGGACAGGGGGTCTGCACATGAGCGTGAAAAACTGGAAGCAACAATCGCTCCTGGGGGGAGCCTCGGTGTGGGAGACCTCACTCAGCAATGGGCTGACCCTTCTGGTGTCACCCATGGCTTCCAGCCCAGTGGTGGCCGTGCAAGTCTGGTATGCCGTGGGCTCTGGACATGAAGATCCGAAGGCCACAGGAGTGGCCCATTTTCTGGAGCACATGATGTTCAAGGGCACGGCCCTCCATGCGGAGGGCGAGTTTGACAGGATCATGGAACGCATGGGGGCCCATGGGGGCACCAATGCCTTCACATCCAAAGACTACACGGCATACGTGGTGGAAGTGCCCGCCTCCAGACTGAAGGATGCCCTGCGCCTAGAGGCCGACCGGATGCGGAATTTGGTTTTGGATGCGGATTCCCTCGAGCGAGAGAGGGGTGTGATCCTTGATGAAAAGCTCAGGAGCTTGAGCGACCCGGAATCCCTCCGTTCCGATTCCCTGTTGGCCCAGGTGTACAAAGACACGAGCATGGCTTGGCCCATCCTCGGGACTGAGGAACATTTGAAGGCCATGTCTCCCCGAATTCTGAGTGATTTTTATACACGCCACTACCAGCCTGGTGGTGCTGCTGTGGTGGTCGTCGGTGGTGTGGATCCGGACGAGGCCCTGAGGGCCACCGATGAAACCTTTGGAAGCCTTAGGGGGAGCCGAGGCCTGGAACCCCTGCCACCGAGGCAGGTGCAGGAAGGTCGGCATTGTTTCAAGGCCGACGTGGCCCTGCCACGACTCGACATCTGTTTCGAAGCGGAGGGCATCTCCGCCGAGGAAGGACTGCTCATGTCCAAGCAATTGTCGGGATCGGAAGATGCCCTGCTTGACCGGGAATTTGTGCTCAAGGGCCGGGCCCAGGACGTAAGCGCCTGGCATTTTGAAGCTCCGAAAAGGAGGGGGGCCATTTTTGTGATTTCCATCACTCTCCCGGAGGGAGAGGATCCCGAACGCATGGAGCGCGACGTCATCCAATTGCTGGAAGGCTATCGGGACCTGCCTGACAACAGTTTGCAATCGCTCAAAGTGGCCATGCAGTGCCAAGCCTCTGCGATGATCGAGAGGCCCGAGGATAGGGCAAGTTTTTTGGGCCAGAAGTGGGTCTATGGAGAGCCCTTTCCTATGGAAATCCCCTTCGATCCCCCGACGGTGGTCCGTCTAGTCTCGAACTTGCCGAGTCGTCGCAGGTTTGTTCATCTCACGACACCCTCGTGAGCGGGATCATCATCGAGAGGGGAGGTGGTTTGCCCGTGGCCAAGGTGCGGTGGATCGTGCCCTCAGGTTCTGTGCAGGATCCCCGTGCTAGCGAGGGGCTGACGTCTTGCGCATGGCTCTCGACCACCCGTGGGGGCCGGACGTGGTCGCGGGCCCAATTGGCATCTCAGTGGGGGGGGATTTGCCGTGGGTTAGTGCTGAGAGCCCATGACTTTGATGCCGAGATGAGGGCAGATGTGCCTCTTGATCGCCTGACCTCTTTCGCCAAGCAATGGCGGGCCGTGATCGACGATTGCGACCCGCCCCCGCAGGAACTTGAACTGTTGATCCGCGACTTGCGCGGCGATTTCGCTCTAGATTTCGAACAGCCTGAATCGCGGGCGGCAGCGCTCTGTCGCCGTGTGCTTTGGTCCGGGGATCCCATGGGGAACTTCCCCGACGGATCACCGGCTTCACTGAAGGGTCTGCATGGGGATGTGATGGCCCGTCGTCGAAAGGAACTGCACGGTTGTGGTGGGCTGTTGGGTATCGCCGGGGACGTGCCCGATGAAACGCTGGCCGTCCTCCAACAGGAGATGGGTGTTCCGGAGCGCCATCCGGATTTTTTCTCCATGGCAAGAGGCATCGCACCTCAAGGACATCGCTTGGGTTTGTGGCACGATGCTACTCAGGAGCAGGCCTCCGTGAGTCTGCAGTGGAGCACGGGTAGGCCGGAGGCTGGAGAGCTCATGAATCTTCGGCTCGCTGAGATGCTCCTGTGTAGCGAGTTTTCCTCGGTGCTTTCGACGGAATTCCGGCAGAGATCAGGGCTCACCTATGGCATCCATGGGTCGCATCGATTGCATCCGGGTGGGGGGGTCTTTCAATTGAGATTTTCCACTGATGGAGCCATCGGCCCAAGGATGTTGGGTGAGGTGCTGGGGGCGCTTGATGCCTTCGCGCGGCACCTTGGATCGTTCAAGATCACGGATCGCTCTGGATTGCAGAGAGTCGCTCAGATTCCCTGGGAGGGTCAGATTCTTGAGGATTG
This sequence comes from Planctomycetota bacterium, assembly GCA_050251015.1. GTDB lineage: Bacteria > Planctomycetota > JBFWNO01 > JBFWNO01 > JBFWNO01 > JBFWNO01. Next base: position 13,409 of record JBFWNO010000013.1, on the reverse strand, counting down.
CCGACTCAAAGCGCTGAATTCATTGCCCTTTTTGGTGGCCACCGAATCGGACCGTGTGGCCAGGCGTATGGAGCAACTGCAGTTCGGCACTATGGGGACTGACATTGAAAAGAGGGCCCGGCTCTTGAAGGAAGCCACTCCAGAATCCGTCGTCAGGGCTGCGCAATGGCTCTTTGAGCGCCAGAATATGGCTGTGGCTGTGGTGGACAACTTGGCCGAGCGCAAGGCGGGATATTTGGCCCTTGAACAATGGAGTGTCGTCCATGAGGATGGAGCTTCGTTATGTGGCCTGAACTGATTCCCAAAACAAGCCTGCCGGATTGGCTTCCATTTTTTCCCAAGACATTTGGTGTCACCATCATGTTGGGCACCTGCATGGCATTGTGGCTCGCAGCGAAACGTGGTGAGCGCTTTGGATTTTCCAAGGACCAGGTTTGGGACTTTGGCGTCACGATGGTGCTTGCAGGTATCGTGGGAGCCCGCCTGTTTGATGTGATGGAAAATTGGAGCGAGCACTATTGGGAACCCTACTCCAAGGGGTTTATCAGCTTTGGAAAGCTACTGCTGAAAATTGTGGCTGTATGGGAGGGTGGTCTCACATACTACGGCGGGTTCATCGTGGCGGCCGTGATCGGCATCTGGATCATTATCCGAAAGGGCATTCCCCTTGGGCTTTTTGTCGATTTGATGATCCCGAGCCTGGCCTTGGGTCACGCTTTCGGAAGGGTGGCTTGTTTCCTTGAAGGTTGCTGTTTCGGCATCCCCACGCTCTTGCCATGGGGAGTATCGTATGGAGAAGGTTCGCACCTGCATCAAAGATGTCCTCATTACCCCATCGACATCACGGTGCATCCTACCCAGCTGTATGAGGCCCTAGGTTTGTTTCTGATTGCCTGGGTCTTAGGTGCCTTCTTGATGAGCAATAAGTGGCGCGGAAGGCTCTTATGGCTCTATTTATTGAGCTATGGCCTTTTAAGGTTTGTTGTCGAATTTTGGCGTGGAGACAACAAAAAATACGAATGGTTTGGCTTCGATTTGCACTTTTCCCAATACATAGCCTTGGCCACATTTGTTGTGGGCATTATTGGGTTTGTGATGACTCGGCCATTGAATAAGTCGTAATAATTTAATATTAAATTATCGTTCTTTTATGATGTTTGATGACAGCAAGTCTCTCTTCACCTGATCGCCGCGACAATTTGTGGAATTCACCTTGACTCCTACAGTGTTTCGATTATTATCTTCATCCCTTCGGCCCATTCGTTGGGCTCGATCTTTGAAAATTCGGTAATCACTGCGCGCCAGAGATTGCAACTCACAACATGGGGGTTTTCCCTATGAAGTGAGGCGAGTAAATTCGCTCTGCAATTACTGGTTGCGCAAGCAAGTAAGTAATTGTGTGAGCAAGCAAATCTTTCATAACAAAGTGAAGGGTTTGATCCTGGCTCAGAATGAACGCTGGCGGCGTGGATTAGGCATGCAAGTCGAACGAGAAAGTCTTCGGACGAGTAAAGTGGCGTAAGGGTTAGTAATGCATGGATAACCTACCGTTGAGACGGGGATAACGCGATGAAAATTGCGCTAATACCCGATGACGTCCCTCCACTACGGTGGGGTGACCAAAGGTGGCCTTAGGGTTGCCGCTCGATGAGGGGTCCATGTCCTACTAGTTAGTTGGTGAGGTAATGGCTCACCAAGACTATGATGGGTAGCCGAACTGAGAGGTTGACCGGCAACACTGGGACTGAGACACTGCCCAGACTCCTACGGGAGGCTGCAGTCGAGAATTTTCCGCAATGTGCGAAAGCATGACGGAGCGACGCCGCGTGTGGGATTGAAGGCCTACGGGTTGTAAACCACTGTCAGGGGCTACGAATAGCCGAATTAATAAATCGGTGTGACGTTAACCCCAGAGGAAGCCATGGCTAACTTCGTGCCAGCAGCCGCGGTAATACGAAGGTGGCAAGCGTTATTCGGAATTACTGGGCATAAAGGGCCCGCAGGCGGCCCGGCAAGTTGATGGTGAAAGCCCCCGGCTCAACTGGGGAACTGCCGTCAATACTACCGGGCTCGAGTGTTGGAGGGGTGAGTGGAATTCCTGGTGGAGCGGTGGAATGCGTAGATATCAGGAGGAACGCCGGAGGCGAAAGCGACTCACTGGACAACAACTGACGCTGAGGGGCGAAAGCTAGGGGAGCAAACGGGATTAGATACCCCGGTAGTCCTAGCCGCTAACGATGAGCACTAGGCGGTGGAGGTGCCAATACCATCATCGCCGGAGATAATTTATTAAGTGCTCCGCCTGGGGAGTATAAGCGCAAGCTTGAAACTCAAAGGAATTGACGGGGACTCACACAAGCGGTGGATGATGTTCTTTAATTCGAAACAACGCGAAGAACCTTACCCAGACTTGACATGCACCGGACGTAACGTGAAAGCGTTATTCTCCGCAAGGGGTCGGTGCACAGGTGTTGCATGGCTGTCGTCAGCTCGTGTCGTGAGATGTCGGGTTAAGTCCCTTAACGAGCGTAACCCTTGTCGCTAATTGCCAACGGTCCGGCCGGGGACTTTAGCGAGACTGCCGGTGTTAAACCGGAGGAAGGTGGGGACGACGTCAAGTCATCATGGCCCTTACGTCTGGGGCTAGAAACGTCATACAATGGACAGGACAATGAGTCGCAAGACCGCGAGGTGGAGCTAATCTCAGAAAACTGTCCTCAGTTCGGATTGCAGGCTGAAATTCGCCTGCATGAAGTTGGAATCGCTAGTAATCGCGGATCAGAATGCCGCGGTGAATATGTTCCTGAGTCTTGTACACACCGCCCGTCAAGCCACCCGAATTGGGAGTACCCCAAAGCATGTACCTATCCGCAAGGGGGGGAGTGTCTAAGGTAAGACCAGTGAGGGGGACTAAGTCGTAACAAGGTAGCCGTACGGGAACGTGCGGCTGGATCACCTCCTTTCTAAGGATAAATAGACGTCCAGGTCCGTGAGGATCCTGGATGAAATTGGTGCTGTCTCTGATGCGTAGTGATTACCATCTGTATTTCTGAGGTTGGCCTTGTCAGCGGCTTTCCCAAATGGGTTTGTAGCTCAGTTGGTCAGAGCGCTGCCCTGATAAGGCAGAGGTCGGAGGTTCGAATCCTCCCAAACCCACCATTTTTTTGGGGGATTAGCTCAGCTGGGAGAGCGCCTGCTTTGCAAGCAGGAGGTCATCGGTTCGATCCCGTTATCCTCCACCAACCATCAGTACAGTTTTCGTGCGCGCCGATGATGAGCGTTGTGCGAACGATCTTTGACAATCAATGCGATATCGAATAGTAATCTTTCTATAAAATCGTTCACTGAGTCAATTGCGACAGCTTTTGATTCTCAGTCGACTGTTGGATGAAATGATGATTCTCAAGTGCGTAAGGGCAATTGGTGAATGCCTTGGTATCGAGCGGCGATGAAGGACGTATGAATCTGCGATAAGCGTCGGTGAGCTGATAAAGAAGCTTTGACCCGGCGATGTCCGAATGGGGCAACCCACCTCCTAGGGAGGTATCTCCACATGAATACATAGTGTGGTGAAGCCAACGACGGGAACTGAAACATCTAAGTACCGTCAGGAAAGTAAAGAAACCTCGAGTTCCTGAGTAGTGGCGAGCGAAAGGGAAAGAGCCTAAACCGTGCAGCTGTAAGGCGGCGACCGTTGGTTGCGCGGTGTCGAGGGATGTCTGTCTGTCTCTTGCCGGAGACAGGGGAAGTTACAAAGCTATTCTGTAGATGAATCCTCTGGAAAGGGGAGCCGCAGCAGGTGACAGCCCTGTAGTCGAAACACAATAGTCTTCCTATGACACTCCCAAGTAGCACCCTCCACGTGAAAGTGGGTGTGAATCCGGGGGGACCACCCCCCAAGGCTAAGTACGTCTCGATGACCGATAGTGAAGAGTAGCGTGAGTGAAAGGTGAAAAGAACCCCTGTTAGGGGAGTGAAATAGAACCTGCAACCAGTTGCCTAGAACCTGTCGGAGGGCTATGTCCCGCAAGGGAAATGCCTGACGGCGTGCCTTTTGAATGATGATCCGGCGAGTTAAGGTATGCGGCTTTTGGTTAAGCCCCTCCGGGGCGGAGCCCAAGCGAAAGCGAGTATGAATAGTGCGACCCTTGTCGCATGCCTTAGACCCGAACTCAGGTGATCTATCCATGAGCAGGATGAAGCGGCTGTAAAAAGCCGTGGAGGTCCGAACAGGTATGAGTTGAAAATCGTTCTGATGACTTGTGGATAGGAGTGAAAGTCTAATCAAACCTGAAGATATCTGGTTCTCTTCGAAATATCTTTTGGGATAGCCTGGCGTGATGATTCACGGGGGTAGAGAGACTGATTGGGATTGGGGGGCCACCAGCCTACCCAACCCAGCCAAACTCCGAATACCGTGAATTTCCAGCGCTGGAGTAAGACTGTGGGGGAAAAGCTTCATGGTCGAGAGGGAAACAGCCCCGACCGCCGGTTAAGGTCCCTAAACAACGCTAAATGCTAAAGGATGTGGACCCACGATGACAGCTGGGATGTTGGCTTAGAAGCAGCCACCATTTAAAAAGTGCGTAATAGCTTACCAGTCAAGTGGATCTGCGCCGATGATGAACGGGACTAAGCGTTGTACCGAAACCGCGGATGCCAGAGCCCTGTAGGGTTCTGGCGTGGTAGAAGAGCGTTCCAGTGGAGATACAAGACATACCGTAAGGAGTGTTGCGGCTACTGGAAGTGATGATGCCGGAATTAGTAACGAGAGACAAGTGAGAATCTTGTCCGCCGAAAACCTAAGGATTCCTGGGGAAGGTAATTCCGCCCAGGGTTAGTCGGAGCCTAACACGAGCCCGAAAGGGGTAGTGGATGGACATGGCGTAAACAATCGTCAACTATCGTAGGTGTGGCAACCGGATGGACGGACTGACAGAGAAGCAGCGGTGTATATCACCGTTAGCCCAAGGGAGAGTCGTGTTTAATAGATGCGAGCAATCTTCTGAAAGGCGAATCCGCGTCAAGCGGTGTGTGCTTCCGAGGAGGTTCCGAGAAAAGAATCCGGAAACGTATGGCCAGCGATATCCGTACCTAAACTGACACAGGTAGGTAGGATGAATATTCCAACGGCGATCGAGAGAACTATGGCAAAGGAACTCTGCAAGTTGACCCCGTAACTTCGGGATAAGGGGGGCCTAACCGCTTCGGCGGAAGGCGACATAAAAGAGTCCCGGCCGACTGTTTATCAAAAACACAGGTCTCTGCAAACAGGCATAACTGGAAGTATAGAGACTGACGCCTGCTCTGTGCCGGAAGGTTAACGTGAGGGGTTAGCGCGTAAGCGCGAAGCTCCGAGCTGAAGCCCCGGTTAACGGCGGCCGTAACTATGACGGTCCTAAGGTAGCGAAACTCCTTGTCGGGTAAGTTCCGACCTGCACGAATGGCGTAACGAGCTGGGAGCTGTCTCTGCCATGGACTCGGTGAAATTGTGGTAGACGTGAAGACGCGTCTTTCCCGCGGTTAGACGGAAAGACCCTATGAACCTTCACTGCAGCATGATATTGGATTCCGGAACATCATGTGTAGCATAGGTGGGAGACGTTGAAGCCTGGGCGCTAGCTTGGGTCGAGTCGTCAGTGAAATACCACTCTTGCTGTTTTGGAATTCTAACCCCGACCCATGAAACTGGGCGGGGGACAGTGTTATGTGGGCAGTTTGGCTGGGGTGGCCTCCTCCTAAAAAGTAACGGAGGAGTACAAAGGGAACCTCAGCATGGTTGGCCATCATGCGTAGAGCGTAAAGGCATAAGGTTCCTTAACTGCGAGACTCATTGGTCGAGCAGGTGTGAAAGCAGGTCTTAGTGGGCCGGCGGCTTCCGAGTGGAAGGGCCGTCGCTTATCAGACAAAAGGTACTCTAGGGATAACAGGCTTATCTCCCCCAAGCGTCCACAGCGACGGGGAGGTTTGGCACCTCGATGTCGGCTCATCACATCCTGGGGGTGAAGAAGCTCCCAAGGGTTCGGCTGTTCGCCGATTAAAGTGGTACGTGAGCTGGGTTCAAACCGTCGTGAGACAGGTTGGTCCCTATCTGCCGTGGGTGTAGGATTACTGCGAAGACATCTCCTTAGTACGAGAGGATTGGGAGGTACGTACCTCTGGTGTGCCTGTTGTCGGTGAACCGGCAGTGCAGGGTAGCTAAGTACGGAACGGATAACCACTGAAAGCATCTAAGTGGGAAGCTCGCTTCAAAAATAGTAATCCCTTGAGGATCGAGGAAGACGACCTCGTTGATAGGCCGGGCGTGTAAGCGTCGAAAGGCGTTCAGCTTACCGGTACTAATCATCCGATTGACTTGAGTTATTTATTATTTCATTCAGCAGTCGAAGAACGATTTCTTAGACTGAGAACTGTTCGATTCGCATTGATTGTCTTCCAATTTGCCAGGTGACTATACCGGGGGGGAAACACCCGTTCCCATTCCGAATACGGAAGTTAAGGCCCCCGGGCCGATGGTAGTGCTTTACCGCGTGAGAGTAGGTTATTGCCTGGTTATTCTTTGACCCGCGAGGTTCGCCTCGCGGGTTTTTTTTTGTCTAATGGTCTCCGAGGAGTTGCGATGGAATCCAAGGAACCCCTGCTGGAGGTGAAGAAGCTCGACCCCAGCTTGATCGCCTCGATCAAGGACGTAGCGTTCTACGGCATGATGGTGGGCTGTGGTGAGGCCTATCTCATGGCTTATGCCATCAAGCACTTGGATGTCGCCAACCGCACTGTAGGACTCCTCTCGATCCTTGGGCCGGCATTGGGCATCATCACCCAGGTCTGGTGCGCGAACCTGATGGAACGCAAGCCCAGGCGCAGGGCCCTGTATCTCGCGGGTGTGTTGGTGCAGTGTCTGGCCTGGCCGATCCTTGCTGTATCAGTGTGGTTGTCGAGGGATCTTGCCTTGTGGACCTTGGTGGCCTGCCTGGTGGCCTATTTTGGTTCCGGACACTTTGCTGCTCCCGCCTGGAACTCGGTGATGGGTGATTTGGTCCCTTTTGACCTGAGGGGCCGCTATTTCGCCTACAGAAATCGCGTCTGCATCTTTTTCCAATGGAGCAGTGCCGTCCTCGGCGGTTTTGCCCTGGAATGGTTCGAGCTCAGCGGGCATGCTCGCCTGGGCTTTTTTGTGACCTTCATGACGGCAGCCCTGGCCAGGGTGATTTCGATGTATTACCTGTCACAGATGAAGGAGCCCGAGTATCGGCCACGAGAGGAGGATTCCTTTTCCTTCAGGGACTTTATCCGGAGATTGCCGCATTCTAATTTCGGGAAATTCACAGTCTTTGTCTCGTTGCTTTCCTTCAGTGTGAATTTTTCAGGGCCTTATTTTTCCGTCTATCTTTTGCGTGATCTGCATTTCAGTTATATCGAACTCATGGGTGGTGAGGCCATGCTGTATGTCGGCCAGCTCCTGTGGCTTTCCACTTGGGGCCCGATTGCCGACAAATTCGGCAATAAGAGAATTCTGGCCCTGTGTGGTGTGGGCATCATTTTGCTCCCCACCCTCTGGATTTGGAGCCAAAGCAAGTTCCTGATTTACAGTCTCCAGCTCCTGGGAGGCATCCTGTGGTCGGGTTTCAACCTGTGTGTGGCCAATTTCCTCCTGGATGCAGTTTCCCCGCCCAAGCGGGCCCGGTGCGTGGCCTATTTCAACATGTTCAATAGTACCGGAGTGCTGTTGGGAGGGTTTACTGGAGCGTGGTTTGTCGAGCACCTTCCCACGTCGTTCCTTGGGTGGACGCCCTATTCCCCGTTGTACTGGATCATGATCCTCAGCGGTGTGATGAGGGTTTTTGTGATGGTGTTCTGCCTGCCCACCTTCAAGGAGGTCAGGGATGTTTCGCCCATCTCGACCCTGGGCCTTGTGTTCAGGGCCACGCACCTCAAGGGTGTGGCCGATCTGGCGATGGACCGCCTTTCCGGATACCTCAGGGGAGGGAGACGGGAGGGCGAAAAGTGGTGATTTTGACTTATAAAACAGGTGTCGCATTGTAATGGCCTGAAACTCAGAGGCGACCGATCATGGTCTCAGTCAGGAGACAATCATGAGTATGATGACACTGAGCATCACAATCGCCATGGGTGCCTTATCATTGGCCTGGATCATGTCGAGGAGTTGAGATGGAACACGTGATGTATGTGATGGGGGGAGTGGCCGTTTTTCTGGTGGTGGTTGTGATCGCCATCTACAACGGTCTCGTTTCAAAGCGGAACATGTGCAAGAACAGCTTTGGCGGCGTGGATGTCCAGCTGAAGAAACGCTATGACCTGATCCCCAATCTGGTGGAATGCGTCAAGGGCTATGCCAAGCATGAGGCCGGCGTGCTCAGCGAGGTGATTGCGCTGAGATCGGCCGCCCAATCGGCTTCCAAGCCCCAGGCAACACTGGAGGCCAATGCCAGACTGGATGCCGGCATGGGAAGGTTGTTAGCGGTGGCCGAGGGTTATCCCGATCTCAAGGCCAGCGACAACTTCAGGTTCCTGATGCGTTCCCTCAACGAGGTTGAGGAGCAGATTGCTGCGGCCCGTCGCGGCTACAACGCCGCTGTCAACGAACTCAACAATGCGGTGGAGATGTTCCCGAGCAACCTTGTGGCTTCCGTCACGGGTTTTTCACGAGGGGACTATTTCGTTGCCGGTGAAGGCGATCGCAGTGCCCCTGTCGTCAATCTGAACGCTCGATGAAGACAGTGGATTTCGATTCGCTCTACAAGAGGGAGCTGCTGCCCCAGTTGCAGCCCTTCGAGAATCGGCGCAAAAAGATTGTCGCTAACCTCTTGCGTCTCCATGGCGTGATGTTGACCTTGATTGTGGTGGCGGCCCCCGTCATCTATTTCTTTCTTCATGAGCAAGGCCAACTGAGGGTTCACCCATGGGTGGGTTTTTTGGTCATCCCTGTGCTTGTGGTGTATGTCGGATTGCATGCATGGATCAAGGGTTCCTACAGCAAGGATTTCAAGGCCGAGGTCGTGGGCCGGTTGGTCAAAGCCATGGGGCCCTCCTTGGAATATTCTCCCACCGGCTCCATTTCCCGCGAAGAGTTCGTCCGGGGCCGTCTGTTTCTGACAGATCTCGACCGTTTTAGGGGTGAAGATTTGGTGCAAGGCAGGGTGGGTGAAACCGAGATCCGGTTTTCTGAAATTCACGCGGAAGACAGGCGTACCCGCACCGACTCGAAGGGCAGGACCCAGCATTATTATGTGACCATTTTCCGGGGCATCTATTTTGTGGCGGACTTCCACAAGGATTTCCAAGGACAGACTGTGGTGTTGCCCGATGTGGCTGAAAAGAGTTTCGGCTGGTTGGGCAAGGCCATGCAGAAAATGAACATGCGTTCTGAAAAGTTGGTGCACCTGGAGAATCCTGAGTTTGAGAAGGAGTTTGTGGTCTATTCCACCAACAACCAGCAGGCCCGATACATCCTCACGCCTTCTTTCATGGAATCCTTGCTCGCTTTCCGGCGCAAGAATGAGCGGGCGATCCACGTGTCTTTTGTGAATTCAAACATCCATATCGCCCTGAGTTCGACGAAAGACCGTTTTGAGCCCTGGCTTTACAAGAGCATCTTGAACCCAGAGCTCCTGAGGGGTTTTGTGGCGGACATCGGGTTCCTCACCGGGATCGTGGATGATCTCAACCTCAACACGCGCATCTGGAGCAAGGCCTGATTTTTAATCAACGTCTGCTGATTGGAATTTGCCTCCCAATCATCCGATAATCAGGAGATGAGGCAGAAGCTCGTTCCCAAGACGGTCACCGTCATCCAGGAGGGGTTGAGTTCATCCCGGATGCTCCAGGATGCCATGGCCGGCTTGTCTGTGGCCATGGTGGCCCTGCCCCTATCCCTGGCTTTCGCGATCGCCTCAGGTGCCAAGCCGGAGCAGGGTTGGATTACGGCCATTGTGGCGGGCTTTTTGATTTCACTCTTGAGCGGAAGCCGTGTCCAGATTGGAGGCCCCACGGGGGCCTTCATCGTGATCATCGACAGTGTCATTCGCAAGCACGGCTACGACGGCCTGGCCATGGCCACCATGATGGCGGGGGGACTGCTCGTGGTCATGGGACTTTTCAGGCTGGGTTCTTTCATCAAATTCATCCCCTATCCCCTGACGGTGGGGTTCACTTCCGCCATTGCCATCCTGATCTTTGTCGCGCAGATCAATGATTTCCTCGGTTTGGGACTTTCGTCATTGCCTGTGAATTTCATCGACAAGTGCTGTGACCTGGCCCGCCATGCGGCAGCATGGAATCCCCAGGCCCTGGTCACAGGCCTTATTTCCCTAGGGTTGATGGCATTCTGGCCCAAGGTCAGCAAGAAAATCCCAGGCACGATCGTGGCTATCCTGATCGCTACGATCCTTGTGCATGCGTTGGCCTGGCCGGTCGAGACGATTGGCTCGAGGTTCGGAACCCTCCCGGCCAGCCTCCCAGCACCCAGGCTCCCTGTGATCGACTTCGAGCACATGAGGGATCTCATTCCCGAGGCCTTCACCATCGCCATCCTGGCCGCCATCGTCAGTCTCCTGTCCGCTCTTGTCGCCGATGGCATGACGGGGCACCGGCACCGCTCCGACATGGAGATCCTTGCCCAGGGGATCGCCAATATGGTGACGCCGCTGTTCTGCGGCCTTCCGGCGATGGGGGCTGTGGCACGCACCACCACCAACATCCGCCACGGGGGCCGGACTCCCGTGGCTGGAATGGTGCACGCCCTGGTCTTGTTGGCCATCCTTATCCTGTGTGCGCGCTGGGTGTCCTACATCCCCATGCCCACCATGTCGGCGGTCATCATGATGGTGGCCTACAACATGTTCGACTGGAAGACACTCGCCTCCGTGTTCCGCGCACCTTCGGGGGATGTGCTGATCCTGCTCAATACCTTCTTTCTGACAATATTTGCCAGCCTTACCACAGCCATCGAGGTGGGGATTGTGCTGGCCTCTCTCTATTTCATGAAGAAAATGTCGGATGTGTCAGGGATCTCGTGCATTACCCGGAACCTTGAGGAGGAATCGGCAGATCCCTATTCGCTCAAGCACAGGAAACTGCCTGACGGGGTCGAGGTCTTCGAGATCGAGGGGGCTTTTTTCTTCGGGGTGGCCGACAAATTCCGCGACACGTTGGGAGTGTCCGCCCACCACCCCAAGGTCCTGATCCTCAGGCTGCGGCATGTGCCCTATATTGATGCCACGGGCACGCGCATGCTGGAGGAATTCGTGAGGAATTCCCAGGCCGCCGGGACTCATCTCATCTTTTCCGGAGTCCACGGTGCACTGTCCCATGCTCTCAAGAGGTCTGGAATCGAATCCCGGATCGGTGTCGGGAACATCCTGCCCGACATTGATGCGGCGATTGAAAGGGCCCGTATCCTGATCGCGGAGGCTCCCGCACCCGGTCCCCTTCAGCGATAATCAGGTCATGGAAGGCCTGCACGATATTGTGGTGATTTTTGCGGCGGCCCTTGCCGTGATCGTCGGTGGGGTGCGCCTGAAGGTTCCCCCGCTCATCGGATTCATGATCACCGGGATGATCGTGGGTCCATCCGGACTGGCCTGGGTAGACGATGCTTCAAGGGTCGAGAGTTTTGCCGAGTTGGGTGTCGTTTTTCTCTTGTTCATCATCGGACTGGAGTTTTCCAGTGAAAAGTTCAGGCTCCTCAGGAAACCCCTGTTTCTTGGGGGGGGGGTCCAGTTCACGATCACCACAGTGTGGACGGCATCCCTGGTGGTCCTCTCGGGTCTGGGACTGAGGGAAAGTGTCTTTTACGGGCTGATCACGGCGATGAGCAGCACGGCAATCGTCCTGAGTTTGTATTCCCAGAACCGGGAAATGGAGTCGCCCCACGCCTTCGCTGCCACAGGCATCCTGCTCTTCCAGGATCTCATGATTGTCCCCTGCATGTTGTCCATTCCCCTCTTAGCCGGGACAGGCACGCTGACGGCCAGCCAGGCCGGGTTCCGTTTTGCAGGCGGACTGGTTGTCATCGGGGCTGTTTCGTGGGCGGCGCGGAGCATCCTTCCGGCCCTCTTCAAGGCCCTGATCCATTCCCGTGTCAGGGAACTGATGGTGATCGGCGCCCTTTTTGCTTGCCTGGGGGCGGGAGTGCTCACGGAATCTCTGGGTTTCTCCATGGCCTTGGGTTCCTTCCTTTGCGGCATCCTTCTTTCAGAAACGGAAATCAAGCACCAGATCCTGGCCGAGACAGCTCCTTTCAGGGACGTTTTCACCTGCCTGTTCTTCATCTCGATCGGCATGCTGCTTGATTGGGGATCGGCCCTGAGCCAATCCGGTGTCGTGGCCGTGATCGTGGTCGGGATTCTCCTGATCAAGGTTGTGGCCACTCTCGTAGCGGTGTTGGCGGTTTCCTATCCGTTGAAGACCGCCTTGAGCGCGGCCCTGGCACTAGCCCAGATCGGCGAGTTTTCCTTTGTGCTGATCACCCTCGGGCATGCCCAGGGATTGATCGGTGGCCTGGAATACCAGACGGCGATCGCGGCCTCCGTGGTCAGCATGCTCCTGACGCCGGTGTGGATGGGGCTGGCACCCCGGCTGACATCCCTTATGGGTGCGGCTCCCTGGAAGAGATCCGCAACGGATGAGGGTATGAAAAACCATGTGGTGATTGCGGGGTACGGTCTCAACGGCCAGCATCTGTGTCGGGTACTCAAGAGCGCGGGGGTGCCTTATGTCGTGGTCGAGCTCGATGGCACCCTCGTGCGCCGGGCCAGAGAAGCCGGTGAGCACGTGGTGTTCGGTGACGCCACCCGCCGCGACATCCTGGAGGCCTGCCATTTGGAAAAGGCTCAGATCGCCGTGTTCGTTGTCTCCGACACGGCCGCCCTCCGCCAGGGTGTGCAAATGGCCAGGCGTCTCAATCCTGATCTTTTCATCGTGGCCCGCACTCGCAAGCTGGCCGAGATCGAGGGCCTCCGTCGCTGTGGCGCCTCCGAAGTCATCGCCGAGGAGTTCGAGACATCGATTGAGACCGTCACCATGGTGCTTTCCAGACTCCACATTCCCAGCAACATCATCCGCGCCCAATCCAGGCTGTTGCGGGCCGACGGATACCAGATGCTCCGCGAACCCACCAAGGCTCAAACACTCTCGGACAGGGTGCTGCAGGTGCTCACTTCAGGAACCACCGACACCTTCATGGTTAGCGCTGAGCATCTGACGGCCGGCAACAATCTCAAGGACCTGGCACTCCGCACGAAGTCGGGAGCCACTGTGATCGCGGTGGTGAGGGGGGAGAAATCCTACACCAACCCTGCGGCCGAGTTCTTGCTGGAGCCGGGGGATGTCCTTGTGATCGTCGGCAGCCACGCTCAGATTGAGGCGGCATTCCAACAGATCGGAAGAGC
>JBFWNO010000012.1:0-43856 GCA_050251015.1 Planctomycetota bacterium | reverse complement strand
AATTTATGCATTATTGGCTCTCCAGTGTTGCGGTGGTCAAATATTTGCTTGAGTGTTTGAAAGTCTGGTTTAGATTCATGGCGGTAGTATATACGTGATTTTAGATGTAAATATTTACACAAATGTATAATGGCAATTATGTTTTTGGTGTAAATTTAGCTGGCATGGATGTTAAGGTGCCCACTTGTCTTGTCGACACTGCCATATCATTATGTAATTATGTAGTTTCAATGAGTGTTCTTGGTTTGAAGTAGTGGATGTGCAATGAAAAATGGAATGAAGATTTTGGCTGTGGTGCCCGCCCGCGGCGGCAGCAAGGGAGTGCCTCTCAAGAACCTCCGGCCCCTCGGCGGGAAGCCGTTGATCACTCACACGGGGGTCGTTCTTTCGACCCTTGGGTGGGTCGATCAAAAGGTCGTCTCCAGCGATCACGCCATGATCCTCAAGACGGCCGTGGAGGCGGGGCTCGCGGCCCCCTTCACCCGGCCCGAGGAACTGTCGGGTGACCGCATCAGCGACCTCGAGGTGCTGACGCATGCGCTCACCACCATGGAGGCCCTCGACAAGACAACGTACGACATTGTGCTGATGCTCCAGCCCACCTGTCCCCTGAGGCGCCCCGAGCATGTGACGGCCTGTGTCGACAGGCTTATCGAGGGGGGCTTCGACAGCGTGTGGACGGTGACAGAAACCGACAGCAAGGGGCATCCCCTGAAGCAGTTGGTGCTTGAGAACGGATCTATGCGACTCTACGATCCCGCCGGCTCCAAGATCATCGCCCGCCAGCAACTCACGCCCGTGTATCACAGGAACGGGGCGGCCTATGCCATCACCCGGGAGTGCCTGATCACGCAGAAATCCATCATGGGTGCCAAGGCCTCGGCCGTCGTGATTGAGGACGAACTGGTGAATATTGACACGGTGGAGGATTTCGAGAGGGCGGAGGCGGTTCTTCGTCTTAGTGTAGGGGCGCAGCCTGCTGCGCCCTCTGTGAAAGCCGCGATGTCAGGTCCAGCCCCTGCCGGAGACCCGGCCAGCGAAATCCAGCACGGGATCGGCAAGCGCACCTTTGTGGTGGATGTGGATGGCCTCCTCGCGGAATTGGTGCCCGGCAACGACTATTCCAAGAGCCGACCCCTCAAGGAAAACGTGGCCAAGCTCCAGAAACTCTACGACGCCGGCCACAAGATTGTGCTTTTCACCGCCCGGGGTTCGGGTAGTGGAAGGGATTGGTCCGAAGCCACGCGCAAGCAAATGAAGGAGTGGGGGATCCCGCACCATGATCTTCGCTTTGGCAAACCTGCCGCTGATTGGTATATCGATGACCGCCTGATTTCGCTGGATGACGCCGTCAAATTAGAAGTCTCATCCGAAAATAGTAAATAGACATAACTACTTGAAATAAATAGACTTAAATCATAAATCTATACGCATTTTTTGTCTTTGTTCATTGAATGAACACAGAAATACGTTCATAATATGAACACAGAACAAAAGGATCTCCATGAGCGACCTCTTCGACAACCTTTATATCTTCGAAATGGCCAACAACCACCAAGGCTCAGTGGAGCACGGACTCAAGGTTATCGAGGCCATGGGCAAGATCGCCCGTCAAACCCGCATCAAGGCCGCCGTGAAGCTCCAGTTCCGCGAGCTCGACACCTTCATCCATCCCAAGGCCAAGGGCCGCAAGGACCTCAAGCACATCGGGCGCTTTGAAGAGACGCGCCTGACCAAGGCTCAGTTCCGCACCCTGGTCGAGGCCACCCGTGCCGAGGGCATGCTGGCTGTGGCCACGCCCTTTGATGAGGCCTCCGTTGGCACCTGCCTTGATTTGGGGATCCAGATCATCAAGGTCGCCAGCTGTTCGTCCACCGATTGGCCCCTCCTGACTGCCATTGCCGGGGCCCGCAAGCCCGTGATCATGTCCACGGGCGGTTGCAGCATCTACGACATCGACTCCGCTGTGAGCTTCATGCGCAAGAGGGTCCCTGATTTCGCGGTGCTCCACTGCGTGGGTGTGTATCCCACGCCGCTGAAGGACCTGCATCTGAATTTCATCGACAAGCTCCGCGCCCGCTTCCCCTACGTGACCATCGGGTATTCCGGGCACGAAGATCCGAACAACACCGAGGTGGTGGCCGTAGCCGTGAGCAAGGGGGCGAAGATCCTCGAGCGCCACGTCGGTGTGACCGATGGGGGCGTCAAGCTCAATAACTATTCCATGAACCCCGAGCAGACCCTGAAGTGGGTCGAGGCCGCGGAGCGGGCTCGTACCATCTGCGGTCCAACCCAGGAGAAGGCCGTCAGCCAAGAGGAGATCGAGAGCCTCCGGTCTCTCCAGCGTGGGGTGTATGCCAAGCGCGACATTAAGAAGGGCGACACCCTAAAGGCCGGCGATGTGAGCTTCAGCATGCCCTGCGCCGAGGGCCAGCTCACCAGCGGCCAGTTCGGCCACCTCCGGGCCAAGTATGTGGCCAGCCGCGACTACTCCGTGGGCGAGGCCGTGGTGGAGCGTCCGCAGGAAGACGGGGCCCACTGGCTTCGGAGCATCCTGCATGATGTGAAGGGTCTTCTGTATGAGGCCCATGTTGAGCTCGGGCACGACTACACGGTGGAAGTCTCGCATCACTTCGGTCTCGACAGTTTCCGCCAGACGGGCACTGTGATCGTGAACATCATCAACCGCGAGTACTGCAAGAAAGTTCTCGTCATGCTTCCAGGACAGGGACACCCCCTGCACCGCCACCGCTTGAAGGAGGAGACCTTTCAGGTCTTGTGGGGCGATATCGACGTGACCCTCAACGGCAACCTGCACCGCCTGAAGGCCGGCGACAAGCTCCTCGTTGAGCGCGGAGCCCTGCACGGCTTCTCCAGCGTGAAGGGCGGGATCTTCGAGGAAATCTCCACCACGCACGTGAACGGCGACTCCTACTATGAGGATCCCCGCATCGCCGAGCTCGATCCCATGCAGAGAAAAACCATTTTGGAAAGCTGGTGACCCATGACCACCATCATTCTTGAAGCCGCCAGCAACCACGAAGGGTCACTCGACAGGGCGCTCCAGATGGTGCGCACCGCCGCCGAGGTGGGAGCTGACATGATCAAGTTCCAGAGCTACCGCGCCGAAAAGCTCCGGTCCGATGTGCCCGAGGCCGAAAGGGCCCGCCGCGCGAAGTTCCAGCTCTCCGATGACGCCCACAGGCGACTCATCGAGGAGTGCGAGACGTGCAAGATCCCCTTCCTCACCACCTGCTTTGACAGGGAGAGGGTGCCCTTCCTCAAGTCGCTGGGCCTCAAGAGCATCAAGATCGCCAGTCCCGACTGCGGCGCCGCCGCCATGCTCGAGGACCTGGCGGAGTTCATTGACACCTTCTACATCTCCACGGGCATGAGCTATGCCAGCGAGATCGACCAGGCCATCCGGGTCCTCAAGGGCAAGAAGGTGGTGCTCCTGCACTGCGTGTCGCTTTACCCCACGGCTCCCGAGGACATTCACCTCAAGCGCATCGACTGGCTCAAGGAGCGCCATCCCCATGTGGGCTTCAGTGACCACACGCTGGGCACCGAGGTGGCCAAGATCGCACTCGCCAGGGGGATCGAGGTGCTCGAGAAGCACTGGACCATCGACAAGAGCCTGCCCGACTTCGGGCACACCTTCTCCATCACCACGGAGGATGCCAAGGAGCTCATCTCCTTCCGCAACTTGATCCGCGTGGCCGATGGCCAGCCCTACGGCGACCTGCAGGACAAGGAGAAGGGCGCCCGCGACAAGTTTGTGGGCATCTGGGGCAACAACCGCTGATGGGGCTGATCAGGCCATCCACGGGACGGCGGAAGGTGGCCTTCATCTGCACCAGCCGCACCCAGTACGGACGCAGCAAGCTGCTTTTGAAGGCCCTGAAGGCTCACCCCAAGCTGGAGCTATCGGTGGTGGTGGCCGGTAGTGCCCTCCTGCCCCAGTATGGCGATGTGATGGCCGAGATGAAGCGCGACGGCATCGAGCCCGATGAGAGGATCACGATGCTGGTGGAGGGAGGATCCCCCGTGGCCATGGCCAAGACCACGGGGCTGGGGCTGATCGAATTCACCACGGCCTATGAAAACCTCCAGCCCGACTACGTGTTGATCCGCGGCGACCGTTACGAAATGCTGGCCGCCGCCATTGCCGCCAGTTACCTTAACCGCCGGATCGCCCATATCGAAGGCGGCGATGTCACCGGCACCATCGATGAGAGCGTGCGCCATGCCATCAGCAAGCTTGCCCACCTTCATTTCCCCACCAATGACCAGAGCGCCCAGAGGCTCCAGCGCATGGGGGAGGATCCCCGCTCCATCCACAACATCGGCAGTCTTGATGTGGAGTATGTGGCATCCCTGGATTTCTCGAGGAAGGCGGATCCCTTTTCCGCCGGGCAGAAGGGCCTGGGGCCCAGTTTCAACTTGCAGGAACCCTACCTGGTGGTGATGCAGCACCCTGTCACCAGCGAGTATGGCAGTGGACGGTCGATTCTTGAGGCCACGGTGGAGGCCGTTGAAAAGTCGGGGATGAACACCTTCTGGTTCTGGCCCAACATCGATGCCGGCAACGATGAACTTTCAAAGGTTCTGCGGGTGGCCCGCGAAAACGGCCGGCTGAAACGCACGCATTTCTTCCGCTCGCTTCCCGCGGAGGCCTTCATGGGCTTGGTACAGGGGTCCTCGTGCTTCGTGGGCAACTCCTCGGCGGGCATCAAGGAATGTTCCTATCTCGGGGTGCCCGTGGTGAATATCGGAACCCGTCAACAGGGGCGCCTGCGTTCGCCGAACGTGGTGGATGTCGGCTATGAGGCGTCAGCCATCGCGGCGGCCATCCAGAAACAGTGCCAGAACGGACGCTACGCCTCCAGCACCATCTACTTCAAGCCGGATTCCAGCCGACTTCTCGCTGATCTCCTGGCCACCGAGGAGCCGCCTGTGCAAAAGAGGTTTGTCGAGTGATCCTGTGCATCGTTCCTGCCCGCGGCGGCAGCAAGGGGGTGCCGGGAAAGAACCTCAAAAAGGTGGGGGGGCGTTCCCTCATCGCCCACGCAGTGAAGGTGGGCATGGAAAGCGTTTGCGACGAGGTGGCACTTTCCACGGATTCTCCAGCCTATGCCCGCGAAGGCCTGAAGGCCGGGGCCCATGTGCCCTGCCTACGCCCTGGGCATTTGGCCAAGGACAGCACGCCGATGATGGGTGTGATCCAGCACATGGTGGCCGAGATCGAGAAAGAGGGTGAGCGCGTGGACATCGTGGTGCTCCTCCAACCGACCTCGCCCTTGCGCACCGCGAAAGACGTGGACCGAAGCATCAAGCTATTGAAGCGCTCCAGGGCCGACTCGGTGGTGAGTGTGGTGCGGGTGCCCGACCACTACAACCCCTGCACCATCCTATGGCAGGGCAAGAAGGGGCTTTATTTTCCCTTGAACAAGGACTACAAGTATTCCCGCCGCCAGGACATGCCGCCTGCCTGGATCCGTAACGGGGCCATCTATGTGTTCCGGCGCGAACTGTTGAAGCGTCGCAAGTCCACTTTCTTCGGAGAGAAGATGCTTCCCTACGAGATGGACCCGCGCTTTCATGTGAACATTGATGCCCCGGAGGATTTGAAGAAGGCCCGGTCTTTATGGAGTTTGTTTGCAGGGGTGGCAAGAACGAGGGGTGGCGCCGGTAGGCGTCCACGGCGGAGCGGAGCGTCTTCGCGAGCACGTCGTGGACAGCCGGCGACAGGACCCCGAGGTCAGTGACGTGAAAACTCTTCTCGTCACCGTGCCCAACGGCACCGTGATCACCTCACTGCTGACGACCGGCTGTGTGGCCCAATGGGCCCGCGAGGGCCTCAAGGTGGTGCTCCTCACTCCCGAGCACGTGCGGGCCGGGCTCGAGAAACACTACGGCGGCACGAACATCGTGTTTGAGCGCTACACACCCTGGGACTATCCCCCTGTTGCGGCCGTGGTGAGCCTGATGACCCGCGCCTCGCTCGCCAAACGCCGCCAGTCCACCACCTTGCGGCTGTTGGAGCATTACAACGCCCGCATCACCAACAAGCCCTGGCGTATGTGGCTCTGGGCCCTTGCGCCAGGAAGCCTGGCGCTGGAGCGCGCTGGGGTGGCCCTGCTTCATCGCCTGGCCCCTCGGCCCTATGGTGATGTGTTCGAGCGTCACCGCCCAGACGCGGTGTTCCTCAACAACCCCTACATGCCCGCCGAGCTCCCGGTGGTGGCCGAGGCCTCCCGGCGGAACCTCCCCATGCTGGCCCTCTGCCACAGCTGGGACAACCTCACCAGCCGCGGGCCCATGCCCTTTGCCCCGCAGAAACTCTATGTGTGGAACAGGGTGAATGCGCAGGAAGCTGAAGAGTGGATTGATGGACTGCAATCGTCTCGGGGTCCTGTCGCCGGCCGTCCGTTCGGTGCTCGCGAGGACGCTCCGCGCCGAGACGGACACCTGCCGGCGCCACCCCTCGTGCCTGCGGATAAAAGAATTGAAGTCATAGGCATCCCTCTCTTTGATGTCTACGCCGATACGAAGTCCTTGGGCACCCGCGAGGCGTTTCTCAGGGCCCAGGGCCTTGATCCGGCGAAGAAGCTGATCAGTGTGATGGGCGTCACCGAACGGTCGTGCCCTATCAGATCCCAAATGGCCTACGTCGAGGATCTGGTGACTGCAATCCGCGACGGCCGCCTCTCCGACTGCCAGGTCTACTTCCGCATGCACCCCAAGATGAAGACCGGTGAAACCGGCGCCTGGGGAGAGCGCCTGGGCATTGTCTGCTGTTTCCCCCGCACCGACGAGGTCTTCGACGACGGCTGGGTGCCGGGCAACGACGACCTGATGCTCCAGGCCCGTTCTGTGGTGTATTCGGATCTCTGCCTGAACGTGGCCTCCTCCATGACCATCCATTGCGCCATCACCGGCACCAAGGTGCTCAGCCCAGCCTTTGATCACGAGGAGGGGCTCCCCTACGAGCATTCGGTGCGTCGTGTCTACGACTACGAGCACAACCGCAAGATGCACGCCCTGGGCTTTGTGAAGGTGGTGGGGCGCCGCGCCGATTTCATCAGCGCCGTGCGCATGAGCCTCGACAGCCCCCTCGATGAAGCCGCCCGCCAGAGGGTGCTGGCGGATTACGCCGGCCAAGTCGACGGTCACGCAGCCCAGAGGCTGGCCATCAGCGTGCTCCGGGAGCTGGCCGTATGAGCGACGCCAACATCCTGGAACTTTTGACCGCTCTCGAGGAGAGTCCCGACACCACCCAGCGGGGCCTTTCGAAACGCCTGGGCATCGCCTTGGGGATGACCAATACACTACTTCGCCGGGCGGCCAAGCAGGGGTGGCTGACGGTCCGCCGCAAGGGACCTAGGAACGTCCGCTATGAGGTCACCAGCCAGGGCCTCGTCGAGAAGGGGCGTCTGATGGTTGACAGGGTGCAGGCCACGCTGGGCTTCTACGCAGAAGCCCGGAAGTTGGCACGCGTGGCCCTTGAAACCGCCCGAAAGGAGGGTCTCATACCGGTGGCCATCCACGGCACGAGCAATGTGAGCGAGATCCTGTACCTGACCGCCAAGGAATTGGGGATCGAGGTCACGGGTGTGGTGGAACCTGCCCGCCACGGGGAGCGCTGGCTGGACCTTCGCTGCATGAACGAAGGGCACATCCAGGCCACCGGGGCACGCGTGGTGCTTCTTGACGAACTCAAGCATTCCATCAATGCCCCGACTCACATGGGCTCGGTCCCCGTCAGGACCCTGGCATGAGCCTCAGGGCCCAGGGCCGTAATTTCCGCCTCATGGCGGTCTTTTCCCTGTTGGGAATGGGTTTCAGTTTTCTGGTGGGGGCCCAGACAGCCCGCCAATTTGCGGATGGCATGCAGTGGCTGGGTTACCAGGCCTTTTTCAATGCCATCGAGTTTCCCGTAACCCTTTTCGGGGCCAATTGGCTCAACCCCTCGCTGATCAAATTCATCAACCAGGAGCGCCAGCATGTGGCCAAGGTGCTTTGGACCAACACCATCCTGAAATGTGTCTTCAGCAGCCTCCTGGGCCTGGTGGCCCTGTCATTGGCCTGGGTCTGTGACATCAGGGGTGAGTTGCTATGGATGTTCGCCTGCCTCCTGGGCACCAACATCACCCTCAGCTGCGGCCTGTCCCAGGCCTTTGATGCCTTCGGCAAAGGAGCCCTTGATGCCCGTTGGCACTCCATCACCCAGTTCCTTTACCTTGTGGCAGCCCTGGGATTGTTGTGGGGGCTCAATATCCAGGGTGCCCAGATCTGGCTCCTGAGCCTGGCGGAATTCGGGATCACATGTCTTTACATTGCCGGATTGTGGTGGACTTTTCACCGCAAGGTGAAACCTCTTCCACCCAGTTGGAGTGCGCGCCAGGCCCGGGAGCAGATCCGTATGGGTTGGCCTCTCATTCTTTCCGGCCTCACGGAAAAGTTGTCCGGCAACCTCGACATCACCTGCCTCAAATGGGCCGGAGGTGCCGAGGGGGCTGTGTGGTGCGCTCTCTACAGCATTCCCCAGAGAATTTTGCGGATCCTCCGTCAGGTGATCGGCCAGGCCTTTCGCCAGTTCACACCCGTGATGGTGAAAAACTACCATGCCGACAGGGCCCTCTCGGCCCGCACCTTTTCTATGGGGTTTCGCTTGGTGGGGGTCTTTGCCCTCACGCTCTGGGTGGTGATGGGGGTGAATGCGGAGGGTCTCATCACCGTGCTCTTCTCGGGGTCCTATGCTGCCAGCGCCCCTTGCCTGGTGTGGCTGATGGGGGGCTTTGCGTTCCGTCATCTGGCGAAGGTCTGCAACAACGTGCTCATTGCCGCCGGTGATTCACGCACCCTGGCCCGCAACCAGTATGTGGTGGCCGGTTTTGTCGTCGTGGCAGTCCCAACCGGGGCCTTCGCCTTTGGAGCCCAGGGGGCCGCAGCTGGAGTGATGGCCACATACCTGGCCGCCTTCCTGCAGGCATGGAGGCAAACCCTCCATTGCTATGAGGGGCATGAGCGTCCCGATGTGCTGAGACTGGGTACCCCGTTTGTAGTCTCGGCCGGTCTCTGCTTGTGGTGGATCCCTATCGTTCGCAAGGCGGCCGAGGGTTGGGGACTTCAAGTCTGGGAATTATCCCGGGAATTCTTCACCGCGCTCAGTGGTAGCCTGCATGTGAAAGTGGGCTATGTTCATGAAGTGGTGGTGGGGTCCGTGAGTCTACTACCGTCCCTGGCCCTCTCGCTTGTTGTCACCGTGATCCTCCTTGTCGGTCTGGGGCCGTTCACCCCCGATGAAAAACTCAAGGTGAGAGGTCTGCTGGCAGGCATGACAGGAACGGGGAGGCCTGCATGAGCCGCGCCTCCAATTGGGACACACAAGCCAAGGTATGGGGGGCGACCGAGCTCCACGATTCCCGCCATGACGGGATGTCGCGCGAGGTCCGCAAGGGAATGACCGCGCTCCTCCAACGTCTTTGCCCCAGGGGAAAGATCCTGGATGTGGGAGGATACCGTGGCTTGCAGGTTGAGGGTCTTGCCAATCTTGAGCGGAGCGTGTGCGTCCACGATCTTTCACTGCCGGCTCTTCGCGAGGCCCGGGCCCGTGTTTCTCTGGCCACCTTCGGCGATATCCATCGTTTGCCTTATGCGGCCCATTCTGTTGATCTCGTGCTCCTGTCGCATGTACTGGAACATTCGCCGGAACCCGGAGAGCTTCTGGGCGCGATCCGGCAGGTGCTCAAGCCGGAAGGGACGTTGGTGGTGGTGGTGCCCAACATGGCTTCCTTGGGGCAAATCTGGAAGCTCATTCGCCACGGGGATGTGAAGCCTGCGGGCAACCCCCCCTGGTCCCCTCCCGAGCACCTTCACCAGTTCACCTTGGTGAATGCCTCCAAGTTCCTCGCCGATGAGGGTTGGCAGCTGGTGCACGCCGAGGGAGACATCCTCGACTTCCCCTTGTTGAGAAAAACGGGAACCTATGCCCTTGCGGCCAGGCTGGGGAGATGGTGGACCCGCCGTGCTGAAAGCCTGGTCTTGGTGTGCCGGAGCCGTGGATGAGAACCCGCAGCGTCATGGTCGTGGTTCTTCTTGTGTTGGGTTTGGTGTATGCCCTGAGGGTGAGGCCTTATGAGGGAAACCCCTCGGCCCTGATCACCATTGGGGCCCAGTGGTCGCGTTTCCATGACTTGGCGGCTTCCCTGCCGCCCGGACTCGTGGTGCTTTCCCAGTCCCACGGGTACGACGGTTTCAGCTATTACCTCCAGGCCCGAGATCCTTTCCTGCAGCGTGATGAGTGGAAGGATGTGAAGAACCAGAGGCTTCTCTACCCACTGGCCTGTTTCATGGCCTCGGCGGGCCAGGTGGAATTGATTCCGCTGGCCATGGTTCTTGTGAATGCCTTGGCCATCATCCTGCTGGCCCTTTGGCTCCACACCTATCTCCGCCATACTCAAGGTCCCGGATGGTTGGCTCCCTGGGCGGCTCTGAATGCCGGGCTTCTGGGAGCCTTTGCCCATGACCTCACCGAACCCCTGGCTGTTTTGATGTTCATTCCGGCTCTTGTGGCCTACCAACATCACCGTCTGAGATCCTGCCTCCTGTGGTTGGGGCTGAGCGTTTTGGCCCGCGAGAGCCATGCCGTGCTTGTGGGGGGACTCCTGCTGCATGCCGTCATCACCCAGAGGAACTTGAAATGGCTTGCATTACCCGGGGCACTCGTTCCCTGGTTGGCATGGGGCCTGTGGATCACACCCCATCTGGGGTTGTCGCCCTTCGCAGCCTCTGCGGGATCCTTCGGGTTTCCCTTCCTTGGATTTTTTGAACAGCTGGTCTCGGCCTACCGTGATCAGGGATCCACGTTCTGGCACCGTGAGGCCCTGCTTATCCCCTGGATGGCACTGTTGTTGATGTCCAGCTTTCTGGCGCTGATGTCGTGGAAAAAGAACAAGGACGCCCCATCCCTCCTGATCTTGCTGGTGGTGTTGCAGGCCCTGTTGTTCCAGGCTCCCATGTGGGGAGGCATCCTGACAGCCTCCCGGTTGCAAGCCGCGATCTTTCCCCTTCTGGTGATGGCTCCGGCTTCATTGCGCCAGGGACGCTGCTGGATCATGGTTTTCTGGCTTTCCACATCCTTCTCGTTATTGATGATCCTGAGGTCGGCCCGGCTGGCCCCAGGCCTTGAGACTTACTTCCTCACATGATCCTCGCCCAGGTTGCCTCCACCACAGAGCCCTGCGGGATCACCAGCGTGATGCGGGGGATCGCGGCCCATTGGGGTTCCCCCACCTGCCAGGGTTCCCTGGCCGGATTCGCCCAACCCGGAGATCGGATCTTTGAAGGCTGGCGTTTCCGCCGGAAGATCCTTCGCGGGTTGCCGGGGCCAGCCCGTACGGAACTCGGCGCGTGGCTGAGATCGACGGAGGCCGGGGTCTTGCTCGCCCATTACCCACCCCTGGATGCCCCAGCCCTGTCGGCGGCCCGCAGGCTGGGAATCAAAACGGCGTACTACTATCACAACGTCACCGATCCCTCCTTATATGAGGGAGAGGAACGATCTCGCCGAGAAGACGAGGATGCCGCAATGCTGGCCCTACTACCTACGGTGGACGCCGTCTTCTGCAATAGCGCCTTCACCGCCGACAAGATTCGGAGGATGACTCGTTGCGAGGCTGTGGTGGCCCCACCGGCCGTGGACACCAAGTTGTTCCATCCGGCGGAGTCCAAGGATGAAGGGATTTTTCGCTTGGTGCATGTCGGACGCGCCGTCCCCCATAAGGGTGCCCGAGAGCTTTTTTCCCTGATGCGACGACTTGTGGACACCCATGGGCACGTCGAATTCCATTATGTGGGCAGGATTGGCGAGGAGACCTACGGAACCCAGTGCCAGGCCCTTCTTGAGCACCCCCGGATCCATTGGTGGGAGCACCTGAGCGATGCTACGATGGTGAATGTGCTCATGAAATCCCACGCCTTTGCCTCCGCCAGTCGCTTCGAGGGATTTGGCATGCCATTCCTTGAGGCGGCGGCCTGTGGGTTGCCCTCGGTGGGATACGCTGTTTCAGGCATTCCGGAAGCGGTGGTGGAGGGCGTTACGGGCCGGCTCGTGCCGGAAGGGGATCTGGCGGCCATGGAAGCTGTTCTGGAGGGCTGGATCCGCAATCCCGAAGAAGCCCACAGGCTGGGGATCAGCGCAAGGCGGCATGCCGAGGCGTGCACCTGGGACAGGAGCGTGTCCATCATCAGGCGCGGTTTGGGTCTTTCCGCAGTGGGGGGGGCGCGATGAAAGACCTCCTGCGTGTGGCCAAGAGAAGGGCCTGGGAATTCCAGAGCTTGGCCGCCAACTCCGGTCGGCACATGCTGTTGCACGGGGGGATGGTTCCGGATTCCGTGGAGATCCGTGAGCGTGCCCGCCAGGTTCGCGATCAGGGTTACACGTTGTTTGACAACTTTCTCTCCCCACAGGACTTTGCCCGCCTGAAGGCCTATTTTGAGAGCACTGTTTCAGACCTGGATCTTTTGGATTACCCGCTTGAGGACCTGACACGCCGCCAGACGATGGATGATGTGCAGAACACCCGTGAAATCAAAAAGGGGGAGTATCACACACTGGATGAGCTGATGAAATCTGCCCAACTGCGCAAGCTCCAGGTTCGCCCCTACAAGGTGAAGCCGGATTGGGAGTTGCTGCGTGTGCTGGCCCTCCATCCCACGCTTCTGGGCATCGCTTGCCGGGCCTTGGGTTCCATCCCTGTGCTCTACAACGTGTTGCACCTGAGAAGCCTGCCCACGCGCATGGGTTTTGAAAGCAACGCCTATCACCGCGACCAGGAAGATCCGCGCTACATGCTCAAATTCTTCCTGTACCTCAATGATGTGGGGATCGAGAATGGGCCACACTGTTACTTCCCGGGGACCCACAACAGGGTCTACCCCTGGCAAAACCGATCCACCCGTTTCACCGATGAGGAAATGCGCCGCGAGCTGGGGGCCGATCGCGAGAGGGTGTTCACGGGAAAGGCCGGCACCCTGATCGTGGAGGATACCCGCGGCTATCACAAGGGCCTCCCCCTGGTGAAGGGTGTGCGCGACATGATCATGGTGGCCTTCATTGGGCGTTACCGTCCCTGGAAACTGACGGACGACCCGTCGATCCGTTCGTTTGATTGGAATCCCCTGGAAAGAATGGTGCTCGACCTATGAAAATCCTCATTGTCAATGGCCCCCGCACGAAGGCTCCGATGTTCACGCTTCGCGATGAGATCTGCTTCCAGGACGTGAAGTATGTGCCCTTTCCCATGCGCCTGGCGATGACGGCGGCCCTTGTCAGGGATGCCGGCCACGAGGTGAAGGTGATCGACGCCAACGCCCTGCGTCTGACTTGGGAGGAATTGGAGCCGTTGCTCGTGCCCTGTGATGCCGTGATCACTCAGAGTGCCGCCGGTGTGCTTGACCACGACATGAAACTGGCACCCATGGTCAAGAAGGCCTGCGGAAAGTCCACCCGCTTCGTGATGATCGAGACGGTGATTTCTCCGATTTTTCCGGAAAGGGTGATGGCGGATTATCCCGATTGCGATGTCCTGATCCGTGGCCAGCTTGAACGCGTGATTCCCGAGCTCCTCAAAAATTGGCCGCACCCCGAAAAGACGGCCGGTCTTGTGGTTCGCGACAGTCATGGCAAGGTTCACGTGACACCCGAGGCCAACCCCTTGTCGGTGGAGGAGCTCAACCAACTGCCGTTCATGGCCTACGACCTCTTCCCCATGGAAAAATACTCGATCAGCTACCTGGACGCGCCGATGCACGAACGGGTGATCCCCGGAATCCGCATGCGCACCACAAGGGACTGCCCCTTCAAATGCCCCTTCTGCATCATCGGGTCCACCAAGGCCCGCGGCTATGACGCCAAGCTCAGGGCTCTCGAGGCCAAGCGCGCCGCCGATGAGATTGAGCATGTGGTGCGCACCTATGGGATCAAGGGCATCTTCTTCTGGGATGAGACCTTCACCTACAACCGTGAGCGCTGCATCGCCTTCCTGAACGAGCTCATTGCCCGCAACCTGGGGCTCACATGGCGTTGCCTCACGCGCGTCGACTGCCTGGATGACGAGATCATTGCCCTGATGGCGCGGGCCGGATGCAAGATGATCGAGTTCGGGATCGAAAGCGGCGACCCGGCCGGCCGCAAGAGCCACCACAAGGGTTTCAGCAACGAGAAGGCCATTGAGATTGTCCGCAAGGTGCGTGAAGCAGGGATCCTGGTCAATTGCGACATGATCGTGGGCATGCCCTGGGACAGCTGGGAAAGTGTGAAGATGACGGAGAACCTTGCGCTCGACATGCGGGCCGACGGCCTGCACCTGACCATCGCGTTCCCCTACCCCGGCACCAAACTCTACGAAATTGCCGAGCAGGAGAAACTTCTCGAGGTGGACGACATCTACAAGACCATGATCGAGGAGCGCGTGAGGGTGCGCCTGAAACCCACGCTCAAGACGCGCACCATGAGTTCCGACGATGTGCTCAAGGCCTGGACCCAGACCCGCACGGCCATCAACAAGACCTACCTCCGGCGCAATGTCCTGATGCGCCCCTGGGCCTTCTGGCCTGTGGTGCGCCATGCCGAGAGCCCGGCGCATCTGATGCGCATGATCCCCAAGGGGATACGGCTTTTGGCGGGGAAACTCAACCAGTACTAGCCGTTAGATATTTCCACGCACCCACTCCGTCAACGCCTCCTCGGTGAGGTCACCTGCGGCCAGGAGCAGGAACATCTTGACGGCTTCGGGTTCCGGAGCTTTGAGCTTCCTGCCATTGAGCCCTAGGAAGGTGTACATCACCAAGAGGGCCGTGCGCTTGTTGCCATCCTGAAAGGGGTGGTTTCGTGTGATGCCGTAGGCATAGGAAGATGCCAGCCGGGCCAGATCCACACCGGGGGTGTAGGCCCAGAGGTTTTTGGGTTTACCCAAGGCAGATTCCAACAGGCTCTCATCGCGAAGGCCGTGATGACCGCCGTGTTCACGAATCGAGATCATATGGGCGATCTCGGCGAGTTGGCGCCCAACCCATTCGGGTTCCTTGGGATCTTCCGGAGGCATGGGGGTTACTTTGCCAGTTCCCGGAGAGCGTTGCGGTACTGCCTGGCGCCTTCGGCCACAATCTCGATGGCCTTGCTCAGGGCCGGGTCATAAGGTGTCAGCAAGATACCCTTCTCTGTTTCCACAGCGAAGATCTTGTCACCGGCCTGAAGATGCAGGTGGTCCACCATGTCTTTGGGGAGGGTGGCGCCGATGGAGCCGCCCATGCTTCGGAGTGTCAGTTCTTGGGTTGAGGCATGTGACATGGGGGCTCCTTTTGAACTCTTTCAATGTAGCACATAAATGCTACATGGCAAGCGATCAATTAATCGTACCCAGTACAACTTTTAGTACAACTTTTATTGTTGAATTGACGCGATAAATTGGATCTTATCCCTTAATTCAAGATTTGATATGTCTAAGGATCCCAGGTCCTGCAAACCACTTGAGGGAGGCTTGGTCACCCTTCAGGTCGACGCGGGCGGCCCCAGCTTTCTTCAGCGTGACGGCCATGGAAGGCGTTTTCATCCACTCCATGATGAGCTTGTCGAGGTGGGGAGCATGGCCCACCAACAGGACAACGCTGGCATCCTTCAAGCCACCAAGCTCCCGATCCATGGCCAGCGGCCTGGAACCCGGTGTCAGGTTCTTGCTGATTTTCAATTTTTCCGCCGGCGTGTCCAGGATGGCAGCCAGGATCCCCGCCGTCATCCGGGCCCTGCGCAGGGGGCTGGTGAGAATGAGGTCGGGCATGATCCTGAGGGACTTGAGGGCCCGGCCAGTCTGGCGAACGCGCCTCTCACCCTTCTTGGTCAGGGAGCGGTTGGCATCCGATGATCCGGTGGTGCCGGCCTCCCCGTGCCGAACAAGGATCAGAGTCAACGTCATGGAGCGCTTGGTCATGGCACTCTCCTTGGGGGGGTGGGTGACGACACAAGGGGCGTCCACCGGGGCCTGGGGTGCGACTGGATCTTCCGTTCCCATGAGCCCATGGTGCCGGATGCCTGTCAGGATTGTGTGAGGAAAGGGGGGGCTAGGACTCGCCTAGCTCATCCGCGAGACCATCGATCAGACCCCGCTTTGAAAGGCGCAAGGTGCGGGCATCCGCGAGGCGCATAACACTCAGGAGCACCAGGGTGGCGGGGATCACCACATCCAAGCGGTTGCGTTCAGTGCCGAACAGACGCTTGAGCTTGGAGGACGACATTTCACGGAGGCGGTAGGCCAGCCATTCAAACTGCCCGGCATCGAGGGAGGCATCTCCGAACCACTTGTTGGCCACGCGCCCGAGGGCCTTGGAGGAGCCGCCTGTGGCAATCACCAGCGGGACGGAACCCCCGGCCTGGCGACGAATCTTTCGGAGGAGGGGGGCGACTTGGAAGCTGACATGTTCCATCAGGTCGGCCTGGCTCAATTTTTTCTTGCGCAGGAGTTCCATCAGGCGCACGGCGCCGAGCGGCAGGGTGACAACATGACGGGCCTTGGATCCCCTGCTGAACACAAGCTCCGCGCTCCCTCCCCCGATGTCCAACAAGAGCCAGGGGCCCTTTGGCTTGTGTCGCGTCACGACGGCTCGGTGAATCAGGATGGCTTCCCGATGGCCGCTGATGACTTCCAGGGGGATGCCGGCTCGCTTGGCCGCGTTGACCACCTGCGAGGCGTTTCCGGCCTCCCGGAGGGCACTGGTGCCCACGGCTCCCACATGGTCCGGGTGGTGCCGCTTGATTTGAGCGGCCATCGCCAAGAAGATCCGGCGGAGCTTGGCCAGGGTCGCCGGACGGAGTCGGCCCGTGGCAAAGACATCGGCGCCCAGGCGGAGGGGGATGCGCGACTTATGTTCCTCTCCATGACGGTCGATGCGGAGGGAACGGATGGCATTGGATCCCATGTCGACGGCGTAAATGTTGCGTGGAGGCATGGGTCTTATCATAAGCACAATCGCCGATTTTGGCCTCAGGCAGGCCTTGGGGGCCCCTTCCTCACACAATCCTCACTCGATCCACGATAATTTCCCTTTATATGGGTCCCAATCTCATCAGCAAGGAAATCAGTTGGCTTTCCTTCAATCACCGTGTCTTGATGGAGGCCCAATCCCCGGATGTGCCCCTGATTGAACGCCTCAGGTTCCTGGGTATTTACTCCTCCAATTTGGACGAGTTCTTCAGGGTGCGTGTGGCCACCCTGCGACGCCAGGTCCAGGCGCCGGCCAGCCGGAGGAGAAAGGGCGAGGATCCATCGGCGGTGCTGAAGGCTGTGGAGACCCAGGTGGCCCATATCCACAGGGAATTCGAAAGGATCTGGAAGGATCTCATTGGACTTCTGGCCCAGCATGGCATCAACTTCATCCAACCCAAGGACCTCAAGGGTGAAGAGGAGGTGTTCATCCAGCAGTTCTTCCGTGACAAGGTGAGACCCAAGTTGATCCCGTTGATGCTGGGGGGGAAGACACCACCCTCTCTCGAAGATGGACCTCTCCACCTGCTTGTGCGCATGCGTCACCCCGCAGGAAGAGTGATGCTTTCGCTGATCGAGGTTCCCACGGATGCCTTGCCACGATTTGTCGAGTTGCCCAGTCACACTTCCGGAGTCAACCGGTTGATCCTCCTCGAGGATGTGATCCGCTGGGGGCTCCCCGAGCTTTTCTCACTGTTCTCCTGCAACGGCCACGAGTCATACGCCATCAAGCTGACACGGGATGCCGAACTTGAGCTAGAAGGTGCAAAAAACCGCAGTCTGGTGGAAGGGGTTTCAGAGGGTTTGCGCTTGAGGAGGCTCGGGACCCCCGTTCACATCATCCATGATGCCAACATGCCCTCGGATCTTCTTGACGAATTCCTCAAGATCATGAAATTGCCGGTGGACATCATGCGATTTGCGGGAGGGAGGGTCCACAATCGCCGGGATTTCATGAGGTTCCCGGATTTCGGGCGGACGAAACTCGTGTATCCGCCCCTGGCCAAGCTTCCTTCCCCTTCCCTGGATTCCAGTCCCAGCAACCTTGATGCCATTGCCAGAAAGGACATCCTGCTGAGTTTCCCCTATCAGGGTTTCTCGCACATCATCGATCTTCTGCGAGAGGCCGCCATGGACCCTGGTGTCACGTCGATATTCATGTGCTTGTACCGAGTCGCCAGGGATTCGGCTGTCGTGAATGCCCTGGTCAATGCCGCGCGCAACGGGAAGAAGGTGACCGTCATCATGGAGATCCAGGCCCGCTTCGACGAGGAGGCCAACCTCCTGTGGGGTCGTTGGCTGGAGGAAGAGGGGGTGCGCGTGATCTACGGGATTGCGGGCTTCAAGGTGCACGCCAAACTTCTCTTGATCACGCGAAATGAGAAAGAGGGTCCTGTGGACTACGCGGCCCTGGGAACGGGTAATTTCAACGAGGACACAGCGGGGATTTACAGCGACCATAGCCTGCTCACGTCCCGGGTGTCCATCACGAGGGATGTCCGCAGGGTTTTCAAGTTCCTGGTTATGAAGTCCTCAAAAATCGTGTTGGGTCAACTCCTGGTGTCGCCATTCAACACCCGATCGACGGTCCTCAAATTGATCGCCCAAGAGGTTCAGAAGGCCCGCCGAGGACGCAACGCCGAGATCTTCATGAAGCTCAACAACATGGCGGATGAGCAGATCATCCGGGCTCTCTATGAGGCCAGCGAATCGGGTGTTCGAGTCCGGCTCATCGTCCGGAGCATGTTCTCGTTCCCCGATGTCTGGCGTCCAAGCCCTCGCTTTGAGGCCATCAGCCTGGTCGACCGGTTTTTGGAGCATGCGCGCATCTTCATGTTTGGTGCCGGTAGCGAGGCCAGGATCTACATCTCCTCGGCCGACATGATGGAACGGAATCTCGACCGCCGAGTGGAGGTTTCCTGTCCCATCCTGGATCCGGACATCAAGAAAAGGCTGCAGGACATCATGGAACTGCAATGGGCGGATTCGGCCAAGACCTGGGCCTGGACCAACACCCTCAAAGGGGAGCCCCGGCATCTTCAGGGAGTGGGGGTTGTGAGAGCCCAAATGGCCATTGTGGATTACCTTCGCCATACGTTGAGTACCGAGGTCTGACAGGCCCAACTTGAGTTGCCGGCATCGACAGTCACTCTCAGTTAAAATACAGGGATGATGCCGATCCGGGCTCTCAAGGTGATGGTGTTTTCCGCTTTCGGAGCCCTCATGGCTTGTCTGGCGGTTGGTTCCGCACTGAGCCCGGGTTCCGGTTCATCCAAGGAGTCTTCCATGAGTCCATCCGACCAAAGCCCCTACGGTCCCCTGACTTCCAAGGAGAAGCATGTGATCGAGGACAAGGGAACCGAGGCTCCCTTTGTCGGGGAGTACACAGACAACAAGGACAAGGGGATTTATGCCTGCCGCAAGTGCGGGAGGGCGCTGTACACAAGCGAAAGCAAGTTCCACTCGGGATGCGGCTGGCCCAGCTTCGACGACGAGATCCCCGGCGCGGTCTCGCGCCACACCGATGCCGACGGCAGGCGCACGGAAATCGTCTGCCAGCATTGCGGGGGCCACCTCGGTCACGTGTTTCTTGGTGAGGGTTTCACCAACAAGGACACGCGCCATTGTGTCAACAGTCTCTCGCTTAAGTTCATCCCCGCAGCCAAGGTGGGCCGTGCCTATTTCGGGGGGGGATGCTTTTGGGGTGTTGAGCACCTCATGCAGATGGAAAAAGGCGTTTTGTCCGTTGATTCGGGCTACATGGGGGGGACGACAAAGAACCCCACCTATGAGGACGTGTGCCGTCACACCACGGGCCACGCCGAGGTGGTGGAGGTGGTGTTTGACATGAACCTGACAGATTACGAGACCTTGGCGAAGATCTTCTTTGAAATCCACGACCCCACCCAGGTCAACCGCCAGGGACCCGACATCGGAGATCAGTACCGCAGCGTGGTGTTCTGCACCGATGCCTCACAGAAGACTGTCATCGAGAAGCTGATCGGCCTGCTCACGGCGAAGGGTCTCAAGATAGCCACCAAGATCGAGACGGGCGGCAAGTTCTACAGGGCCGAGGATTACCACCAGGATTATTACGAGCACAAGGGGACAGAGCCGTACTGTCACAGGCGCGTCTCGAGGTTCTGAATCCATGGTGCGGGTCCTCCGCGATTTTTTGTATGCGCCGAAAGTCGTGTGGCGGTGGCTGGAAATGCCCCTGGCCGTGCTTTTCAGCCTTGTGTACCTGAATGCCATCCTGTTTTTCGCCGGACTGGGAGGCAATGATGGCTGGGGATATTACGCCAACCTTGAGAGCCTGATCATCGACCACGACTGGAAGGTGGTCAACAACGTGCATGCTTTCCGCCATGACGGAGTACCGCTGGGTGTGATCACGCAAAGTGACCACGCCAGGGAGCTGGGGGGGGCTGTGACCTATTACCCATGGGGACACTCCCTGGTGTATGCCCCAGCATTCCTTGTCGCCGACAAGGTTGCAGATCTGGATGTCTTTCACTTCCATACCGAGAAGCTCCCCGAGGGAAGCCCCTACCGAGGACAGAGTGACCGCCTGATGACACGGGTCACGGGCTTGGTGCTCTGGTCGCAGCTCTTGACGCTTGGCCTGGTGGCAGTGCTGTATGCCACGGCCCGTAGGTTGGGCCTTTCTCCCTGGATGGCAGGTCTCTGTGTCTTGGGCGCTTGGGGTGGAAGTCCGCTTCCTTTCTATGCCAACAATGCGATGACCCACGCCGGGCACGTCTTCTTTCTGGCGGTGGCACTATGGGCCCTGATGGCTGGTCGCCCCAAGACCTGCGGGCTTTTTGCCGGTCTGGGGGCCCTGATGCGCACGGACAGTGCAATCTTCGCGCTGATTCCGTTGGCGTTTGCTTGGCGAAGGCCTGACGTTGACGGAGGGCAGGGGGTATCCCCCTTGCGACTTCCCCGTGACTCGTCGCTGCGGGGGGCACCCCCTGCCCTCCTTGCCGCGAAGGCACTCTCCATCTTCTTTCTTGTGTTCTCATTCAACCTCATCAACTGGAAATTGCTCAACGGATCCTGGTTGAATCCCGGCGCACCCATGGGCTTGGGCCGTGCACCCTGGACCTGGCCGGTGTACAACGTCCTCTTCGATCCCCGTCACGGGTATTTTTTGTGGTTCCCGGCCGCCCTTCCCGCTCTGTGCTTTCTCCTCGTGATGGCCTGGCGCTCCTGGCGGGAGTATGCGGTCCATGTTCTTTTGATCGTGATCATGGTCATCCTCTATGGAGCCCGTTACGAATACTGGGCTGGGGGGGGATTTGGCCAGCGGTATCTTTCAGCCTTGACGGCCCTGCTGTTGCCTGGTTTTGCCGAGCTGGTGAAGAGGGGGTGGGGCCGGCTGATGGTGGGGCTTTCACTCCCGTGGAGCCTGTTTCTCTATGCGGCCTATGCCACCAAAAACGTGGCTTTTGACAACCTGACGGGCGAGGCAGGATGCCTGCTCTCAAACTATTTCGAGTTGTTCTCGAATCCCGCCTCGGAATGGATTGGCAAGCTTGTTGATGGAACGCGGGTCTTGCCCCTTGTAGTAGCCCATCCCTGGCTCCTTGTGATCATGATCCTTCCCATCATGGCCCTCTTGCATGCAGGGTTTTGGTGGAGTCGCACCAAAGGCTAGAAGGCTCCGGCTTCCTTGAGCTCCTCCAGGGCCATCACGGCCAGCGCTGTGGCGTAGATCGTGTCGTAACCGAAAAGAGGAAAGTCGAACCAAGTGCCATCCTGCCCTTGGTCACGTGCCAGGATAGTGGCCAAGTTCCTTCCAAATCTGGAACGCAGGGAGGGATCCTCAAGGTTCCTGGTGTTTCTTGAGGCGTAGTAATGGCCGAAAAAGTAGTA
Organism: Planctomycetota bacterium; assembly: GCA_050251015.1. Lineage (GTDB taxonomy): Bacteria > Planctomycetota > JBFWNO01 > JBFWNO01 > JBFWNO01 > JBFWNO01. The sequence goes on along the minus strand of JBFWNO010000012.1, from coordinate 21,936 downwards.
GTAGCCTGCATTGGAATAATACGATTCATGCGGGAAGGGCTTGCCCTTGGCGGCCTCCAGAAAATGGTGTCGGGTCAAGAAATTGTTGAGAGCCGCTTGGATCTCATCCTGGTTCGCCAATTGCCCATGGGCTTGCAGGCCTGCCAAGGCGGCCTGTGTTCTTGAGAGGCAGCCTTCAGGCTTGGACAGCGTGGCCTCGGGATTGAATTGAAGGTAGATCCCATAGATATAGGCCCCATTGCCCAGTCGCAAGGCTGCAAGATGTTTGAATCCGCCGTTGACCAGTGACGGGGGTACATCGGCGCCGGCTTTGGCAGCCATGTCGAGGGCCACCAGTACGGCCCCTGTCATGAAACTGGTCGAAAGCAGGCCCGAGGGTTGACTGGCCTTGTAGTGGAAGTCGTAATATCCCCACCCTCCATCCGCTCCCTGGTAGGACGTCAATCTGGCGATCTCTTCCTCCATGATTCTCCTGCATTCGATGAGGTGGTCAGACTGGCTGACATCAAGGGCGAATTCGGCGGCCATCTGGAGCGTATAGAGGTGAGCCCAGTTGTTGTAGAAAACAGGGCCGGCTGGCCGCTTGGAACTGGGGTGGGTGTGGAACCATTGCATGGCCTTGGTCAACGCCTCTTTTGCCTTGGCATCATGGCGTGAGGCCCTCCGAAGGGCCAGACAGGCCAGGGCTGTGGTGGCTTGGCGGAACCCGTCATGGGAGGAGGGCAATTCTGTGTACAGTTCGCGGGCCAATCCCCTTGTGGGCATCCCCCAGGAACCGTCGCGGTTTTGAGAGCGTACAAGGAAGTCAATGCCTTCCAGCCTGGCTGTTTCCGGTGTGCGGGATCCGGAACAGGCACCCAAGATCAGCAGGGCGAGAAGGAGGATGGGGCGCCGAAGCGTTCCCTCAGTCACCTGTTTTCTCAACCCGGTCGCCTTCCAAGAGACCTTCCACAATCTCCACCTTCTCTCCGTCGGAGGCACCCACCGAGACTTCCACGACTTCCGTGGTCTTGTCAGGGAGAATCCTGCGGGCTGTCACCCTGTCATCGGCCCAGGCCAGGCTGGAGCGTTCCAGTGTCAACACACCACTATGGGGTTGTCCCGTGATTTTCACACTCACGGGTGTTCCCAGAGGGAGCGCCGCCCCAAGCTTCAGGGACACCAGCCACTTCTGGCCGCCTCCCTCATCGGGCTGCCAAACCACGGAAAGGGGTGTGGCCTTGGTCACGCCGCCATCATGCCTGACGGTTGTCTCTTGGATATCGTCGAGAGAGAGAGGCTCATCAGCCACAACCTCGACGAGGATCCCTCCACCCTTGTGAAGGGTGGCCAAAAGAGAGCCGCTTTGGATCTCATCGCCCGGGTTCCATGACGTGGCCAGTATGCCGTCGGCTTGGATGAGCACGGTGTGGCTTTCCAGGTCGGATTCCAAATCCTCGAGAAATTCCTTCGACCGGTTGAGTTCCGACAGCAGTTGGACAAGATGGAGGGCCATGTCGGCCTTCGACGATGCGTTCCTTGCCGTGCGCAGCTTTTCGCCCAACTTCAGGGAGGTCACACGTTCCTCGAGGTCCTGCCGGGCCCTGGGGATGTCGAGGGCCTTCCGCCGGGCCAAGGCAGCCTCCTCGAATTTCAACCTTTCCTTGTAGAACTCCAGATGCTTGCGTTCCCTTTCAATCACATAATCTTTCGTGCTTTCGGCCAGTTCGTTCTTGCGGTACATGTCATCCAGCTGGCGCAGTTCCTCTTCCTGTACCGAGAGACTGAAGTCGCTCTGCTTTTTGTCCAGTTCGAGACGGGGAAGCTCCAATTTGGCGTCGTATTCGATGTAGGCTTTGAGGTCCTCTTCAGCCCTTTTCAAGTCAGCCAATGACTGGACTTCCTCGACTTCAGCCTGGATTTCAAGCAGACGGGCGTTTGTTTCCAGACTCAGCTTGCGGGCTTCCATTTCCTGCAGATGGGTTCGGGCGTCGCGAATCTCGCGCTCAATCGGGGAGGTGTCGAACTTCAAGGCGATGGTGCCCGCCTGCACCGGGCCGGGGGCTGTGGCATTGACGACACGCCAGGGACCCTGAAAGGCGCGAGGTCGAAGGTGGAACTCGATGGCTTCTGCGGATTTGACCGAGCCCTTGTAACGGAACACGGGGGTCAGGTCGGCCTTTGTCACGATGGCGGCCTGGGGCGTGGGTTCCAGAGCGCTGGGGGCTCCCGTGGCTAAGGTGGGCACGAGGCATGCGAGTAGTAAGGTGCGTAGGTCCATAGCGTCCTCCAAGCCTCATTCTATCAACCCACCCGCCATATAATCATGTCATGAAGACTGTGCCGGATTCGGAGCTCGAGCTGACGATCCTGATGCCCTGCCTCAACGAGGCTGAAACGCTTGAGCGGTGCATCACGAAGGCCCTCAATTCACTGGAACGACTGGGAATATCTGGGGAGGTCCTGATTGCCGACAACGGTTCCACGGACGGGTCCCAAGACCTTGCGAAACGCCTCGGGGCACGGGTGGTGGATATTGCACGCAAGGGTTATGGTGCCGCCCTGATGGGCGGGATCGAATCAGCTCGCGGTCGATTTGTGATCATGGGTGACAGCGACGACAGTTACGATTTCTCACGCCTTGAGGGTTTCGTGGAGAAGCTCCGTGAGGGTCATGACCTTGTGATGGGATGCCGGATGCCTCGTGGTGGGGGCACAGTGATGCCCGGGGCCATGCCATTCAAGCACCGCTGGCTTGGGAATCCCGTGCTCACAGGGATCGGCCGTCTTTTCTTCCACTCTCCGATGAACGATTTCCACTGTGGTCTCCGGGGATTTTCACGCGAGGCCATCCTGAGGTTGGGACTGGTGACCACGGGAATGGAGTTTGCCTCCGAAATGGTGATCAAGGCCAATTTCCACAGGCTGAAGATGGCCGAAGTGCCTATCACGCTCCACAAAGACGGACGCTCCCGACCCCCGCATCTTCGCAGTTGGCGCGACGGATGGAGGCACCTTCGCTTCATGCTCCTGTACTGTCCCCGTTGGCTGTTCTGGATCCCTGGAATCCTGATGGCCTTGGTGGGAGGAGGTTTCTTTGTCACATTGAGTTTTGCACCCTTGCATTGGGGATCGGTGACATTTGACACCAACACCTTGCTGGTCAGTGCGCTGACCATGCTGCTCGGGTTCCAGTTGATGATCTTCGCCATGTTCACCAAGGTCTATGGCATCAAGGCGGGTTTCCTTCCCGAGGATCCCGCCTTTGAGAGGCTCTTTGGTTTCTTCAACCTCGAGAAGGGTTTGGTCGCCAGTTTGGCCGTGTTCGTGTTGGGCTTGGCTACCCTCCTCCTCGGAGTGGGGTACTGGGCCGGGGAGGGGTTTGGGAACCTCGATTACGCTACGGGACTCCGGCTTGTCATTCCTGCCGTGACCCTCATCCTGGCCGGTGTGCAGGGGATGTTCTCCAGTTTCTTCCTGAGTATCCTCGGCATCGAAAAGAAATAGATGCGCCTGCTTCATCTGTCATCTGCCGTGGTCTATGGCGGAGCCGAGGAACATGTGCGGGCCCTTATGACAGCCCTGCGGAAGCTCGAACCCAGCTGGTCGGTGGGACTTGCAGCACCGGCGGGGTCACCCTTGGCCGCCCGCTTGAAGGATTCCGGGATCACCCTGCACACCCTGGAATTCGGTGGGAAAAGGGATCCACTGGCACCTCTCAGGCTCAGGAGGCTGGTGCGCGAACATCGATACCGCATTGTGCATTCACATGGCCGGAGGGAGGATCTGGCGCTTGTGACGGGGTGCGCGGGACTTCCGGGCGTGGACCTTGTCACGACCCTGCACGACAGGGTGAATATGCTTCCCTCCGGGGCCCGCAGTGCCACGGTGTTCGACAGGGTGTACCTGAGGCTGTTGCCGCGATTCAACAGAATCATGGCCGTGAGCCGGGCCACATTGGCCGATTACGTGGAGTTGACCGGCGACAGGCGGAAGGGCCATGTGGCTGTCACCAATGGATCGGATCTGTCTCGCTTGACGGGTCTTCGGGCATCGCCTGATTTCCGGCTTCGTCACGGGATCGATGCCTCTGCCTTGTTACTCGTGTTGGTGGCGCGGGTGAGGAATGGTGATTTCGGCAAAAAGGGCCATTTGAGGCTCTTGGAAGCCATGGCGGCCAGCAGGGCCGGAGTTCACCTTGTCACCATTGGGGAGGATGAGGAATCCGCCGCCATCCTCAGGGCCCACGCGCTCAAGTTGAATGTGGGATTGACCTCGTTGGGAGTCCTCCCGGAACCCTTGCAACAGGTGGTGAATGCGGATGTGGCCGTGTTGCCAAGCCTGTATGAGGGATTGCCGCGATCGCTGATGGAAGCCATGGCCGTGGGGCTTCCTGTGATCGCCAGTGATGTCGATGGCATCCGTGAGCTTGTCACCAAGGATTGCGGCATGCTCGTTCCGGTCCATGACCAGGCCGCTTGGGCCCAGGCCATGGAAAACATGGCCTCCAATCCGGCCCGCAGAAGGTCGATGGGGGAACAGGGCCTGCAACGGATCCGGGAGCACTATTCGTCAGACAAAATGGCGATGGACCACATCGAGGCCTACAGGGCCCTGGTCGACGCCTAGAAGGGGATCAGCCCCCGGACACCTTCTTGTGCTGGTCCTCGAGGGCCTTCTCGATCTTGGCCAGGACATCCTCGGCCTTGAAGGGTTTGCTGATAAACCCGATGGCACCCATCTTGATGCAGCGGATCACGGTCTCCTTGTCGCCTTGGGCACTGCACATGATGATGGGAATATCAGAACAACCGGGGATCTTGCGGATCAGAGGTTGGATGTCGATGCCGTTGACCCGGGGCATGTTGATGTCCAACAGGATCAAACCCACATTGCCACCCGAGAGTCCCAGGATCTGCAGTGTTTCGTCCGACGTACCGGCTTCCAGAGTCTTGTAACCGGCATGGTTGAGGTGGGCGACGATGGCTTTCCGCGTGATGCGTGTGTCATCCACCACCATGATCAGCTTGCCGGCGGCCCAGGCTTTCCAAGGGGGGAGATCCTTGTCGAGTTGCGTTGATCCTTTGGTCAGGAGGCGCTCCAGCCTTTCTTCGAGTTCCTCGCGGGGCAGCTTGGTTTGCAGGCGCATGACCAGGTTGATCACATCCAAGACCTGGCTCACAATCAACACTCGCAAATCGGCCATGCCCAGGGAAAGGTTGAATTCCGCCACAAGCATTCCCTGGGTGCCGGGATGGAGGCGCTTGGCATCCCTGGGGAGCATGCCAAAGTGGGGCGGGGTGGTTCCAACTTTCACCGATGTCAGCGTTTCCTTTTCAATGACAAGATCGAGTGTGTTCAGGATGGCGGCACCAATCTTGCTCAGGGCATCCTCGGCATTGCCGGGGGGGCGACCCAGGGAAAGGTCCGACACGATCCTCTCCAGAGGAATGCCTGACGAGGGAGTGAGGATGGCGGAAAGGCTTTCAGGAGGCATCAGGGCCCTGAGCGTCACTTCTCCGGCATAGGAATTCATGACCATGCCCCACTCCACCCAATGCTGGGGGATTCCGGTGAGGCTTTCGTTGAATTCCACCTTCCGCACTTCCACGGCGCCGACCTTTGATTCGCAACGCATGCTCTTGCCGAAGAACTCGGCAAACACCTTGACCTGCAGCAGGGTGAAATAATGCAGGTAACGCCGGGCGGCTTCCGTGGTGATCTTGTTCATCGCGGCTTCCGGGCCACGGCCAACAGTTCTTGCCCAATGCAACGGCCAGAGAGGGAGTGGACCCATCTGGTGACGGCGTACAGCGACCGCTTGGTGAGATCCATCAGGACATGCCATGAACCGCGAGGCTTCTGACGGTTGACGGGACCGGGCTCGATCATGAGCACCTCGAATCGCTCGTCTTCAAGCATCCGGCGGAGGCTGTGACGCGTGAAATGGTTGATGTGGATGCGGGGGATCACAGTGCCCCAGGAGGGCCTTCTGCCCAGCAGTGTCTCCCAAACGTCAGCCACCTTCATTTTGAAACGTTGGAAGGGCATGTTCGGCACGGCCACCAACAAGAGTCCGCCAGGACGAAGGACACGCCAGGCTTCCCTCAATTCCACTCGGGGGCGGGCCAGGTGCTCGACAATGTCGGTCATGGTGATGGCATCAAAGGTGTTGTCGGGAAACCGGGCCGAGGTGAAGACACCCTCGGTGACCTTCCGTCCCAGCACCTCGCGGGCGTGGCGGATGGCGGGTTTGCTGATCTCGACGCCCTCGGTATCGAAGCCGGCCTTGCCCATGGTGTCCATCAGGAAGCCAAAGGATGAGCCCACATCCAGGTGCCTCCCCGAGGCTCCGAATCGTTGGAGACGGTTGACATAGTGGCGGAAGGCAGCTTCGCGTGTGCGGGCGTAGATGGCCACGGAGTTGCCCTCGTAGTTTTCGTCGTAATGGGCTTCCAGGTCGCCTTGTGAGGCTTGGGGGGTGCTGTACATCATCCCGCAATGGCAGGAGACAATCCGGATGGAATCCTCAGTGAACAGTTTGTCGTGTGTCGGGCTGTCGCACAGGGGACACGTCACCTCCGACATCATGGCCTCAAGCAGGGCCTGGGAGTGTCCGTGGCGGCAAGGCAAGGAGTCTTCCATGAGTGCCTAAGATATCAGAAGATGAAGGCCCATGGCCCGCTCCCTCTTCCCGATCATCTTGGCCGCATGCCTGCTCCTGCCCCGGCTCGGGGATCGACCTTATTGGGGCGACGAGATGGAGGATTTCAATTTCATCCACCGCATCCTGGAAAGGGGCCTCCCGGACATGACGGGAGCCTTTGGAGGTGGGGCCCTTCAGACCAATTCGAGGGGTTGGCATGTCTACCATTCCTGGGCCCCTCTCTATGAAAATGCCCTTGCCGTCCGCTACGGAGGCTGGGACAACGAATTCCTGTTCCGCCTGCCCATGGTCCTCTTCGCCTTGGCTTCCGTGTGGGGGATGGGTCTGCTCGCTCGCGAACTGGGCCAACGGGGGGGGTGGGCCCAGGCCTTTTTCGTCCTGTCTCCTTTTTTTCTTGTACCGTCCCGTTTGGGTCGATATTACGGTGCCTCGCTATGCTGCACGGTCTTTCTTCTCCATGCCTACCTGCGTCTCAGGCGCGGCTTGGCAGGCTGGCCGGCAGGATTGTGGCTGGTGATTTTTTTCCATCACAACATGATGCATGCTGCGGCCCTTGCCATCGGTTTGGTGTTGCATTGGCTTTGCACGGGCCGTCCCCATGTGGCCAGTGCTGCCAAGGCCACGGCACTTGTGGCCGTCCTGTTGTTGCCGTGGGTGTGGTGGCTTGAGTTGGGGGGAGGCTCTGGCGGCTTCAGCGTGGGGACCCTCGTTCGCCAGGCACCCAAGACTCTATGGCTCGTTCTGGCGGGTTTCTGGAGCGCCCCCTTGATCGCCTGGGTCATTCTCAGGCGACGGGAGTTGGGGGTCCTTCCAGGACTTGCCTTGTCGGTGCTCATTCCTCTTTCCGTTTTCATATCGGCCAGCAACCACGTCGCACCCAGCACCCGGTACCTGCTTCCCCTTCTTCCGCTGGGGGCCCTGGCCATGGGTCGGTTTTTCGAGAGCCCCCTGAAATCCGGATCTCTGCGGGTTGGATTAGCTCTCCTTCTGGTTTTCACCAATGTGGCCCATCTCATCCCGTTGGGACTCATCCACCTCTGCCCCCTTGAAAAAATGGAAGCCTATGGCCGCAAGGGATCGGATGCTGTCCGCTTCTTCAGCGCCACGGCCACACCCCGATTTTTGGTCCTGGCCCACTTGGGAGAGCTCGTTCGGGGTTGCCAGGATCCCAGTGTTGACCTGCGTGAGGCCCTGCTGAAGGCAGGTTACAAACAGGGGGAGCTCGTGTCTCTTGTAACCGTGTCATCCCGAGATGAAGCCCGCCAGGTTCCCTTGGCGAACAAGGAGAAGTCGCTCACAGTGACGACGTCGGCCTCGGGAGCCTCCTCCGACACGCGTTATTTCTTGACCCAGGCCATGTTTTACATCTATGGTGGCCTCCCTGGTGAAATGATTCCCCAGGATTTCCAGTTTGATCCCGAAGCCCCTTGGCAGGTTGTGGGACCCGGCGCCGAACCCGAACCCGGAGGCAGGCTCGTGGCGGTCACGGATAATCCCCCGGGATTCTGGCCCGACGGCCCCGACCCCTTCAACCGCCGTTACACCACGGAAAAGGGTGAGGGGTTTAGGATATACAGGAAACCATGAAAGTGCTCATCACGGGTTCAGAGGGTTTTGTGGGTCCGCACCTCATCCGCGAACTCAGGGCCCACCATCATGAACCCGTGGCCTGCCCGATGGTGCGGTGCGACATCCGCGATGCGGTGGCTTGGGAGGCCGTTCTTTCATCCGACAAGCCCGATGCCGTGGTGCACCTGGCAGCCTTGAGCTCCATCGAGCAGTGCGCCCGCGACCCCAGGATGACATGGCAGGTCAATACCCTGGCGGTGGAGGACATGATCAGGGTCCAGGCCAGAATTCTTCCTGGCTCGGCTTTTCTCTTCGTGTCCACCTCCAAGGTGTATGAGGTGCAGGAAGGTCCCCTTGGCGAACAAGCCCCGCTGAATCCCGCCGATTTCTACGCGTTGACCAAGCTTTCGGCCGATCTCCGTTGTGCCCAGCTGGCCCACGAGCTGAATTTGCGCATCCTTCGTGTCAGGCCCTTCAATCACACGGGCCCGGGCCAGGGGCCTGGTTTCCTGTTGGGTGATCTTGTGGCAAGGGCCCGCGCTGCGGCAGGTCGAGGCCGATCCGAGGTGGAGGTGGGGGATCCTGCCGCCGTGGTGGATCTTTCGGACGTTCGCGATGTGGTGCGGGCTTACCGCTTGGTGCTCGACAAGGCTCCCACCGGAAGCGTCTTCAATGTGGGTTCGGGCTCGACCGTCCGCGTGGCCGACCTTGTGGGGATGATCTCGCAGGCCGCCAGACACACGTTTGTGCCGCGCCCGATGGGTTCCTTCAGGCCGGGGCAGAAACGCGACCGTCATCCCAGGGTGGCCGATATCACCCTGATCGCTTCATCGGTTGGGTGGCGGCCAAGAAGGGAACTGGTCCAGACCGTGGCCGACATGTGGAGCGTCGAGTGATGGCGCAAAAGCGGACTGTGGCAGTGGATGCCCGTCATATGGTGTCGGGCATTGGAACCTATCTCAGAAATCTTTTGCCCGAAATGATCGCCCAGAGCGATTGGGGCTGGAGATTGATAGGCCCTCCTGAGCTCAAGGGATTGGCCGAAACCTGGCCAGGTCGTGTTTCTTGGATCCATTGCCAGGATCCGATCTATACAGTGGGGGAACATCTCAAAGTGGCGAAGCTAGCCAAGGGCGCGGACCTTCTGTGGGTTCCGCAATACAACGCCCCCCTTCTCTGGCGGGGGGCTCTTGTGGTCACTCTCCATGACCTCATTCACCGCATGCCCGCCTACACGCCTCCAGGACTCAAACAGAAGATCGGGGGATGGCTGATGGGGTCGGCTCTTCGTCGTGCCACGAGGGTGATCACGGTCAGCGCCTATTCCAAACAGAAGATTCGGGAGTATTTCCCATATGCCGCCGACAAGACGGTGGTCATCCACAATGGAGTCCAGTCTCCGCCAGCGCTGGGTGGCACCCCTCCGTTGGATGTGCCTTATGTCCTGAGTTTCGGCAATGCCCTGCCACACAAGAATTTTCCACGACTGATTGAGGCCTTCATGAAGGTGAAATCCGAGGTGCCGGAGCACCTTGTGATCGCCGGGCCTGCGGGCAGGGATCTCCCAAGGATGGAAGAGCTCGCCCGCTCATCCGGCGGAAGGATTCACCTGATGGGTCTTCAGAAGGGTCCCGAATGGGCCCGCTTGGTGCGCAATGCCAGACTCTATGTGTGCCCGAGCCTGGAGGAAGGATTCGGGTTGCCTCCCCTGGAAGCCTTGTCTGTGGGTGTGCCCGTGGCCTGCTCCCGCTCTGCAAGCCTTCCCGAAATCCTTGGAGATGCCGCCATTTGGTTTGATCCCCGAAGCGTTCCCGAAATGGCCATGGCCATTGTCACGGGTCTCACCGATGCCACTGTTAGAGCGAAGGTAGTGGATGTGGGAAGGACACGACTTTCCTTGTTCACGTGGCAGGCCAGTGCCCAGCGGCATCTGGAGGTGTTTCGGGAAGTCTTGCAAAGCTCCTGACAAGCACCGCTATCGCTATAATGCCTCTGATGGCACGCACAAGAGGATTTGTCCTGGTGATCGTCCTTGCCATGCTGGGCGTGCTGGGTTTTTTGGCCTTGGATTTATTTTCCAAAAGCCGTCTGACGCGTTCCCTGTCGCAAAACGCAATCGCACTCTCCAAAGCCACACTTTCGGCCAGAAGCGGTTTGGAGAAGGGAGTCCAGGCCACTGTGACTTACGGAAGAGTGTCACCAAGCTCGCTCCCCTTCATGGCTCAATTGTTAAGCGCAGGCGAGGACCGCAACCGCAACGGTATTCTTGACGCGGGAGAGGACCTTGACGGAGATGGACGGATTTCATGGCAGGGATTGGAACGGGACACCACGCCGTCCCTGGCCCTTCTCGGACCCAGTTCGTCACAAAGCCTTGTTGTTCAGAACGGAAATGTATCCAGGGGTGTGACCTGGCGCAACACGGAAGGCAACCAGCTCTGCACCTTGAGGATCACAGCTCCATCCATTGATCTGAATGCCGGCGTGGATGCCGGGGAGGGGGTTGAGGGACAGAACTTCGCAACAGATTTTGGGGTGAACTACACGGCCCAGAGTCTCACCCATCCCTTCAACATCCCACTATTGCGATTCCTCAATTCATGGGGAAACTACCATAAATACAAGGCCATGGTCCGTTATGACAAGACATACGATTTTGACAGAAGCACAAACAACGGCCTGATTGACAGTCCTCGCAACCTTGCCGTCAACCTGATTGAAAGCGAGTATCCCGCGACGCGTTTCGATGATTTCAATCCCAGCGGCAATTACATGTTTGATCAAAATTTCGCTCCCATCACCAGTGAAGAACCTTTAGGGAAGCGCCTGTTGGCGGCCCGTCCAGCTGGGGGATTCAAGAGCGTCGATTCAGCCTTGTCGGTGGTCGAGAACTACGTGAGAAGCTGGAAAGACAAGAGGAACAGGTTGGCGATGGGGGGTGCCGGCCGTTGGCAGTATGCCGATGGCAGCCTTATTCCCGAAATCGATGAAGACGATATCAGGGCGATCGTTGAGGAATTCCGTGATTTGGCCACGGTCAACCCGATCAGGGAGCCTGGTTGGGTTTTCAAAAAGGGTACACCCCCGCCTGCCCCCTCGAATGAACCAGCTTCACCGAGCTTTTTTGAAAAGCATGACAACCGTTATTACCTCCACACCAAGATCTACAATGTTCCCGTACTGAGAATAGACGTCAATCATGCGTCCGAGTCGGTCTTGGCTGCCATGGTTCAGTCCCCGGGCAATGTTAAGGTGAGTGCATACAATCGTTCAGAGGCCCGCTTCAATCCCCCTGCACCCGTTATTCCAGAGCAATCAGAAAACAATTACTCCTGTGCTCTTATGTACCAGGATGCGAGCAGCCAATTTGATTGGATCTTTGGCCACCCCATTTTCTCAATGACAGAATCAATCCAAATGGCCAAGGACATCGAGGCGGAACGAAGGCTGGACATGTTCCAGTTCTCGACTCGACGCCTGGGGGAATTCATCCGTTCTTGGCGCAAGGGGTATGATGCCAAGCAACTCCGCACATATTCCACGTCCCATCAGTTCAACACGCAAATTTGGGGTGGGTTGCCCTCGCTCTTTGCCAATGTCTCAAGATATTTTGATTTGTTCCACGGTCACCGCAGGGTCCAGATCCTGGCGGAATTCCTGAACCCTCACGTCAATGATGCCAGGGTCATTTGGGACGAGGCCCTTCCCCTGGCGGTGGAGAACAAGAAAAACCGATTGATCATGACGCAGGACAATCCCTTCAAGGGACTGTTCTTTGTATTGGATGAGGCCGACGGGGATTTAATGGAAAAGGGTCCGGAAGCTTGTTTCCAAGCACCCTCCTTCAGGTTTTCATCCCTGGGTTGGTTGGATTCCTCAAACCACCGACGTTTATTGACCACAACTGTCAGGTTGTATGAAACCCTCGACATTTCAACTCAAAAGGAGTTTGAAGACTCCGCGCGCGATCCCATCACATCGGTTTCAACGGTGGGTGATTGGGTGACCTACCCAGAGTTGACCCAAAATACGGGGGTGGCTCCCAGCACATGGACAGGACACTTGGCTCTGAGACCGAAGACCACACTATGCCCATGGGGAGACAAGATCCGGCTTAGAGTCCCCTTGAACGGCTACGAACCAGACCCCACCGTGCCCCTTGATGAAAACCATTCGCCCTTTGAGGCCTGGCCCATTGGCAGCAGGGAGTTGCCGGGCCCCAGCGCATTGCCAGCGCGAGGGGTGATGTTGAATTCTCTTAACCCTGGGCCAGCCAAACCCATGACCTCTCTGTTTCCAGCCAACCCAGGTGACATCAATCAGGCATGTGACCTGCTTCCCGGGGGGGGCATCAGGATGAGCCCCTGGAACAACAGTCCGCTTCGCTCAATCAATGCCGGGCAATGGGATAACGGCAAGGAATCCCTTCTCGTGTTGCGCAATGCCCTTGTTCTTGATACCGATGACGCCATTTGGCCGGATGATGAAACCCACCTGCCTTCGAATGGAATTCCTAACAAGGTTCTTAGTGATTCTTATCAAGGCGCCGTTTCGTTTTATCTCAAGCCTCGCTTTGTCCCGGAGTTTTCTCACAATAATCCACCTCCTGGTATCACGCCAAGTGGTGGAGTTGCCACGCTGTTTTACATGCCGTTTTCTGTCAAAGACGAGGAGACATACAATCGCTGTTTGGCGCTCTACCCCCCCAATATTGCCGAAATACGCAGCCAGTTTGTGGGTAGCCTTAGGTTGACATGGTCTCAGCACAATTCATTTGGGGATGTCAAACGTCAATACTCCAAGACTCCGTCTGACCATGGTTTCACGTGGCCTGCGGTTCAACCTTTCGGGAGTTTTGGCGGGCAAATCGCTTATGGCCCCTTCTATTTCTCGGGTATGGATGGTTTTGTGGATCCCACAGTCGGCGGAACTTCAGGGAACGTTCTAACGAAAGATTTCATCTTTGCCACATTGGGAACCAAATTTTTCAATGTCAATATTTGCCAGCCAAATGGTGATGGCATCGAAGGTCACTGGCGTGCTCCCAATCCTTATTCCAATGAAATGATTGCGCTGGAGTGGGAGATCCACAAGTATGCCGAGAATCGAGAAATCGCGGCGGCCCGTAGTCACCCTAACATTCTAAGTTCCACCACCGCTGCGTGGTCGATCTGGGATTTCAATGATGACTTTTCGGCAGTTCAGAATAGTACGGCTTATGTGAATCAGTCAGGCATGCCCCTCAACCTGTTTGACACCTCTGATGCCAATTACCCTGAGTACCACTCGGTACGAAAATGTTTTTTTCTTCAGGGGCCAAAGGTGATCGATACAATTTCGATGGGCAGGGGACCTGTCGATCGTCGTGGAGATCTGCAGGCCCTAGTTGAGCCGGGGCGTTGGAACCACTTTTTCGTTTGTTGGCGAAATTTGTGGGACGTCCTGAATAACAATACGCCGAATCGTGGCGGCTGTCTTGCTGTTTATGTCAACGGTATGTATAGGAAAGTGTCTCCGCATCCTCAGAATTTCCAGACGAACGCCATCTTTTTCAATTTCGACACAAGTGCTGCTTACCGCGGTTCCAACACTTTGGGTCTCAATTACAGTTCATGGGATCCAAACACGCATAATCCATACCAATTGATGTCCTTTCAGGGGCCAAAAAGGACCGGTGGGGGGGGCTATATCTACACCAAGACATTTTGCGTTCCCTCCTCTTTTTTCATTGGTAGTGCGAGTATCTACCCCGACATGCCGCCCATTTTTGACAAGGGATTTGGGCTAGAGCCAAGCATGTATCCCTATCACAGTGTTGACGCTGGCAATCTTGTCCCCAACACAATCTATAACCAGCATTCCCCCCGCAAGATCCTGATTCATCGCAGGTTCCCTCCACGTTTCTATTTCGGATTTGAACCCCACAGCATTTTGACGAATGCGAGTGGTGGCTTGGATGTCGATCGGTATTATCCGGCGAATATCACATGGGGGGCCTATATGGATCTGCAGGTCTTCGACAATATCATCGGTTCGGCACCCTTTTCCCCACTCTCCATTGACGGCGGGTTTTTGCCTGAGTTGCCGGATTATTTTAATGGGGGGAATTCCTATTCGCCCTATCCGGGATTGAGTTCGGCCACCCCGGTGAAGTTGTTCCCTCTGAATAACGCCGACATCGCCAAGGCTGCCAATGAAGGAAGGTTGGTGGGGGTGAGTTGGGCAGCCCATCTTCCCGAGTTCCATCAATTTTGGGACGACCAGGGTGCCACACCGGGTCCTGACACATCGGATGTCCAACGCTTGGAGATGGAAGTCAACGGTCTCGGCGTCCTGTTGGGGAATCCCTTTTTATCGCAACTGCCCAACACCCCGCAAAGGCATGGCCTGGAATTAGCCTCCCCCTTGAGCCTTACGAATCCATCGGACTTATATCTGCAAATGACCTTCAAAGGTCCCGAGGTGGTGATGTCGACTCCGATCATTGAGGGATTTGCTTTCACGTTCCTGCGGTATAGGCCCCAATACGATGCCATCTTGATGGAATAGGACGACTCCCCGACTACGCGGAAGCGTTTCGTAGGGGGGACATTAGGGTTGACCTATAATGTGCTCATGCGCCGATCTGGAGGTTTCATCCTGGTGATCGTGTTGGCCCTCTTGGGGGTGCTGGCTTTTCTGGCCCTGGATTTCGCCTCCAAAAGCTCCTTGAGCCGGACGCTTTCACGAAGCGGGTTGGCCCTGACCAAGGCCACACTGTCGGCCCGTAGTGGACTGGAAAAGGGGGTCCAGGCCATCATGACACTCGGACGCCTTCCGGAGTTTGACCTTCCGTTTGGATCCCGACTCTCAAGTGCCGGTGAGGACCGTAACCGCAACGGCATCCTAGATCCAGGAGAGGATGTTGACGGCGACGGACTCATCACCACCACCCTGAGTCTGGAAAGGGATCTCACGCCCTCGCTTGCCGTTCCGGAGCCGGGTTTGCAACGGAGCCTCGTGGTGCAGGATGGGGGAGTTTCACGCGGGGTGACATGGCGCAACAGTGATGGGGATCAATATTGCAGTCTCAGGATTACCGTGCCCTCCATCGACCTGAATGCGGGTGTTGAGGCGGGACGAGGTCCCGAGGGGCAAAGATACGCCGCTGATAACGGATTCCCTTATTCGGCATCCAACAAAAACCACCCCTTCAACATTCCATTTCTTCGCTTTCTGAATTCATGGGGCAATTACCACAAATACAAGGCGATGATCAGGCCAGGCAGAACCTACAACTTTAATCGCAGCACCTCTGCCGGACTCATCGACAGCCCGGACAATCTCTCGAGCAGCCAGGCCGAATCCGAACACCCGATCAATCGATTTGACGACTTCAACCCGAGTGGCAACTACGAAATGGATCAGAACTCGATGCCCATCTCCACCGAGACGCCGCTGGGGGAATGTTTGCTCAACGCCCGACCTGCGGAAGGATTCCGCTCGATGGAAGCCGTGTTGCCGGTCGTGGAAGCCTACCTTCGAAGCTGGACAGACAAAGCTGGCAGACATGCCGTGGATGACGGGGGACCTGGGTGGTTGTATGCCGATGGGTCACCCATTCCTCGTTTGACCGAGGCTCGGATCAAGGCCATTGTCAACGAATTCAAGGACCTCGCAGCGCTGGAGCCGGATCGAGACCCTTCCTGGGTCTTCAAAAGGGGCATTCCTTCGCCGGCCGATAGCAATGACTCCCCCATACCGGGATATTTCGAGAATCATTCAAATCGCCACTATCTCTACACCCATGTGTATGTCGTGCCGGCCTTGAGGGTGGATGTGACAAGGGCTCCGGAATCAGTTCTTGCCGCTTTGGTGCAGGCTCCTGGCAACGTGCAGCTGCTGCCGTTCAACCGGTCCATGGGCCGCATGGATATCCCCTTGAGTCCCATCCCCATGCAGTCGGAAAACAACCATCCCAGTATTTTTTCCTATCTGCATGAAGAGAGTTTCTGCAGTTTGATACGTGGCAAGCCCCTCTTTTCGATGACAGAGTCGATCCAGATGGCCAGGGAGTTGATCCTGAAACGTCGCAAGAATCACTTCCAATTTTCCATGAGCGACTTCCGCGATGTCTTGCGTTCATGGCGTTCAGGATACGACGCCAAATACCAGCATGTCTGGGCTCCCGACCACCAATTCAATACGGTGGTGTGGTCGAGGCCTGTCGCGCAGTTCGACATGGTCGACAGATTCTACGATTTCCATCATGGGCATCGCCGGGTTCAGATCCTTGCGGAACTATTGAACCCCCACGTCAACGATGTCAGGGTCGTGTGGGATGAGGCCTTGTCCCAGGGTGTCGACAACAAAAAAAACCGGCTGATCATGGCGCCAGACAATCCCTCCAAGGGAATCTTTTTCCAGTTTGATGAAACAAACGACGCCTCGTCGGAGAAGGGCCCCGAAGTCTGTTTCCAGTCCAGGGTCATGAGCATGTCCAGCTTGGGGTGGACGGCTCCCAACGGTGAAAAGCGCATGCTCTCCACCAGGGTTCGACTCTTCGAAAGGATGGACATCGGGACACAGAAGGACTTTATTGACACCGGATACGACCCCAACAACGGCGCTTCCTCGCTGGGATCGTGGGTCAGTTATCCGGAGTTGCCTTCAGTCAATGTGATCCCCTGTGAATGGACAGGTCATTTGGCCCTCAAGCCCTCTACATTTCAATGTCCATGGGGGCACACACCACGTTTGAGGGTGAAGCTCAACGGCTATGAACCTTCACCCACCGATCCCGTGGATTCCAACGGGACCAGTGTGAAGGCGTGGCCCAAGGGGCCCAGGGGACTTCAGGGGCCCTCTGCACTTCCCGCCAGGGGAGCTTTCCGCAATTCACTCAATCCGGCACCTCAAACTGCCATCACATCGTTGTATCCGAGTCAGTCTGACGACATTGATGAGGCCTGTGACCTGATGCCAGGGGGGGGTATCCGCATGAGCCCATGGAACAACAGTCCGATGAGGGCCATCAACGGCATGAATTGGTACAACAGTCGGGAAGCTCTTCTGGTACTTCGAAATGCGCTGGTCGAGGATTCGGATGACGACCAGCTTCCCAATGAAAATTACCAGCTTCCTGATGGCCAACCATCGATGGTCCTGCCCCACCTCCATGAAGGGGCGATTTCCTTCTATGTGAAACCAAGGTTCTTGCCGGAATTTTCCCATGTACCCACTCCGACAGCTCCCAGTGGGGGGGTGGCCACACTGTTTTTCATGCCCTTCAGTGTGATGGACAAGGAAACTGAGCAGCGCTGCGTCTTGAGTGGGATGTCCCTAGGAGAGTCCTTGATACGATCGCAGTTCGTGGGCAGTCTTCGGCTAACCTGGTCCCAATACAATCCCTTTGGCGATGACAATAAAGTGTATGATCAGAAACCCCGATCCGACTTCCGCTGGCCGGCAGTTGCAAACTTTGGTGGAGTGGGTGCATTTCCGGGCCAGGTCGATGCGGGCCCCTTTTATTTTTCATCCATGGAGGGTTTTGAGGACATCGTATATGACCCCCCGCCCATGGGCTTTGTGATGACAAGGAATATGATCTGGCCTTCTTTAGGAGGATCGCGCTTCTTTGGCGACGTGAGCGTGGCGAGCGGGGACGGGATTCAGGGCCATTGGCGTGTTCCCAATCCCTATTCGAATGAAATGATTGTCTTGGAGTGGGATATCCACAAGATGGCAAGCAACCAGGAGGTCGTCTCCGAGCGGCTGTATGCATCCCAAAATTCCGTCACAAACATGTGGGGAACATGGGATTCCAGTGATGGCTTCAAGGACCTCGCCTACAAAACGTCCTACTTACAGCCTCCCTCGATCCCATTGTATCTCTACGATGATTCGGATTTGAATCACAAGGAATACCATTCAGTTCGCAAATGCTTCTATTTGCAAGGGCCTAAGATGTTTGACAACATCGCCATGAAAGGAAGAGGGCCCACCGACAGCCGGGGCGACTTGCAAGCCTTGGTGGAAACGGGTCGTTGGAACCACTTTTTCATCGGTTGGAGGAATTTGTATGCCGTCCTTGGGAACAGCCCGCCGACCATGGGTGGTTCTCTCTGTGTGTATATCAATGGTAGTTTCCGCAAGACGGCACCCTTGGGTTTTGAAACCGGATCTATCTTCTTCAATTTCGACTCCAGTCCAGCCTACAGGGGTTTTGGAGCGGGGGGGGTCAATTCCAGTTCCTGGGATCCGGATCTCCATTCCATCTACCAGCAATCCTTCTTGTACTGGGGGCCTCTGAGGCGCATAGGTGGCTACGCTGCAAGTAAGACATTTGCTGTGCCCTGCTCCCAGTTGCTGGGTGGCGCGATGTCAAGGCCCATTTACCCCAGCTCGCCCCCCATGCTCGACATGGGGATTGGGATCGAGCCGAGCATGTACCCTTATTACAGCAACGACACCGTGGGGATATTGCCCGAGTATGCCGAGCATTCACCGAGGAAGATGTATCTTCATCAACGATTCCCGCCTCGTTTTTACTTTGGTTTTGAGCCTCACACCATTTCATGCCACTCTGGGATCATCTTTGATTCCCACTCCTATTTCCCATCGAACATCACCTGGGCATCGTTCATGGACATTCAGATCTTCGACTCATTCACGGACAATTCCAATGATTCGCCTTTGGCGGCCGATGGGGGCTTCCTCCCTGAATTGCCCAATTATTTCTCCAGTCCCAATGATGGTTTCACACCCTATCCCAATCTCCAATCAGCCCAACCCGCCAGTTTCTTCCCTCTGTTGAAGGGGGCCTGGGCTTCGCGAGTGGTCGGTCATATGGATCTGGTGGGCATCAGCATGGTGGCCCAGCTCCCTGAGTTTCACAAATTCTGGGATGACCAGAATCCTGGAATTGCGGGTGCGGATGCCTTGGATGCCCAGCAAATGAGCGTGAATTGGTACTTGCAGGGCAACCCCATCGGCACCCTCAACTTAAGCCAAGTGCCCGGGACCGCTCCACGTTATCAATTGGAGTGCAAGCACGCCTTGAATCAGGGATTGGACGCCATGGACTTGTATGGCGAAGTAAATTTTTCTGGGCCCCATGTGGTGTTTTCCACACCTTTGATCGAGAGCTTTGAGCTGACTTTCATGAGGCGTCATCCCCAATACGAATCCATACTCATGGAGTGAGCGCCATCTTGGCGCTTGGGACGCCCTCGCTTGGCGGGCTAGCATGGTGAAAGAGAGAGAAGAAAAATGTCGAGTGGTCTTCGGGAAGCCGTGGATTGGCTCCGACACAGCCTGGGGGCGGCCTGCGCCTACGGTGTGCCGGGTTTTTGCGCCGTGTATGCCATGGGAAACTGGTTTGAGTTTCCCCATGCCCTTTTCCGTTCCTTCCTGAAACCTGCAGAGGCCACCCCGGCCCTGGCGGTGGTTTTTGTCTTCGGGGTGGGGGCGGGTTTTCTCTTGGGCGCCCTGCGATGGGCGGTGTTTGAGATGCTCTTGTGCCGAGGATATCGCTTGTCTGAAAGCACCACCGAAAGCTTGGAGACATCCCGTCGAAGGGCCCTCAACCAGGCCCGTGACAGACATTTCAGAAGGCACCAGGTGATGGCCCATATGGCTCTTGTGCTTCCCCTTGTGTTTGCCGGATTTCTTTCCAAGCACGCGGGGTTCATGAGTGCCGAGCGGCTGATCCTGTTGGGGGTCGGCTTTTTGCTCTTGGAGACGGTGACCACAGGGGCCGCCTGTGCCGCCTACAAGGAATGGGTCAGCGCGGTGGCCAGGCTGGTGACCTCGGAATCAGCCACCATCCCCTTCCGTCGCACGCCTGCCAGGGGAGTTGAAGCGTCCTGATCCGCTAAGATGGCAGTCCTTGGAGGAATGTTATGACCATTCTCAAATCGGCTCTCATGTTGTCGGCGTGTCTTTGTTTCCCCTATTTGGCGAGTGCTGAGGGCCCCACCGAAGATCAGGAACCCTCGAACAAGTTGAAGCCTGTTGCCGAAGCTACAAAGCTGTTTTCTGGTGCACGAAGTGTGCCGGAAAACTGGACCAAAGGTGCTAAGGTGCTCCTGAAGGCCCCCGACGTCGAGGAGTTGGAATTCCTGGTGAAGAAGCTGGGCCTTGGCAAGAAGGGGGCTCCCTCAACAAAGCTGGTCCCTTTCAAGATGCCCAAAGCCGAGGCCCCTCGGCTCTTGATCGATGCCATGAATCTTCTGAGAAAAAGCCAAGAACATTCGGCCGCAGCCGTAGCCTGGGCCCGTGATAGGGTTGCCAGTGGAAAGGCGGTCGAGGCCTATTGCTTCCTCCCCATGGCCTGTTCGGCCGACGATGAAGTCTCGATCAACACGGCCCGCATATGGTTCGCCATGGCGCGTGGGGTCGATCCCTGTCTGTACCGTTGTTGCGTGATGGCGGCGGAAAGGATCCCTGGCAAAAAGGGAGGTGCCGTCCTTGTCGAGGAGTTGAAGGCCTTCGAGGACAAGAAGGATTTCTATCATGGCTGGCACGATGTTCGCGAGGCTCTTGTGCGCATGACGGGCAACCCCAAAGCCGTCATGGCGGCGGATTTCTCCAAGATCCTGGCAGGAGAGAAGCTCGAGAATGTGGAGAGGGTGGCCGGTTATGGTCCCATTGAAAGCCTCGTGTACGGCCGTGTGTATGGACAGGGTATCGTGTTCATCATCGACATTTCCCATTCCATGGTGGCCAAGGGAACTCCCAAAGCCATGTCTTCCGACAGTGGGAGCAAGTGGGAGGGGGCCAGGATCGATCTGGTCAAGAAGGAAATGGAAGACATTTTGTCGAAACTTCCGCCGGAAACGAAGTTCAACATCATCAATTTCTGCAATCTGCCATTGCCTTGGAAAACCCAGCTTGTGAGTGCCAGTCCGGAGAACATTGCCGAGGCCAAGAAATTTGTCCATGCCATTGAAGCCATCGGGGCCACCAACGTTTCTGACACCCTCCATATGGTGCTTGGCATGGCAGGGGTGGATGCCATTTATTTCATGGGTGACGGCATTCCATCCAGGAGTCAAATTGACATGGATGCGATCCTCTATGACATCTCAGTGGCCAATTTGCAAAAGAACATACGGATCAACACCACAGCCATGATTTTTGGCAGTGGTCCTTATGATGACCTGGAGGCCGAGAAAGTTCCTCGTTTGAAGGCTTTCCTCGAGAATCTTGCCCTCTACAATCATGGTGAACATCTCTTGATCGATTGACGTGGCTGTGGCTGTTGACAACGGTCTGTCATAGCAGGGACAATGGGGCCTGAGGGAGCTCTCCATGATCCGCACAATCTTTGTGTTTTTCATTTTTCTTCCCCTGATTTCCGGTTGTGGCCTGACCATGGAAGAGGTCAACCAGGAATTGTTGCCCAAGATCAATGAGACCCAACGTCATCTCACGCAATTGAAGGAAACCCAGGACAGGAAAATCGACGAGCTTTCTCGATCCGTCATTTCCCTTGAAAAGGACATTTCCGACATCAAGGACAAAATCAAATCCATGGAGATCAAGCTGGCCATGGAGATTGCGGAGCAGAACAAGTTTCTCAACCTGGTCAATGAAATGGAATTGAAGGTCCTTGAAGCACGCAGAAGCCATCTCGACAGCGAGCTCAAGGGTCTGGAGCAGCTTATCGAGCAACAGAAACAGCGCACTGAAAAGGGCAATGCCCGTTCCAAAAACACGCCGGCCCCCGAGGGAGGCTC
>JBFWNO010000011.1:0-44936 GCA_050251015.1 Planctomycetota bacterium | reverse complement strand
GGTCGAACGGGGCTCCCGATGGTACGCAAAATCGCTATGGCAACCCTCCTGGTGCATACCCTTGGACCTGGAGTAACGGACCCCCTGGAGGGAATTTCGATTACTCCTACATGAACACTTCGAGCCCCGAAGGCAACGATACCTCTGTCTTTGCCTACGGGAGTGATGGCAGCGGTGGTTGTGATCTTTCGCCCTTTGGAGGCATGTTGTTCTCCTGTCTTGGCCAGGGTGCCCGCGGTGCCACACCCTTCACCGACAGCCTTTATTTCCGCCCTCAGGACCTCCTGGGGGTGACGGCGCCAGGGCAATTGGCTTACAAAACCACGGGTGAGGTCTTCAACAAGGGCATGATTTCGTTCTGGTACCGGACACCTTCAGGTGCTAAAGAGAATGTTGGTGCTCTTACTGGAACTCACCCTCCGGAAAAAAGGATGCTCTTTCACCTCACGCTGTGGGAGAAGGCCAAACTTGGAAGCGATGCCACTGCGGCTGCCATCGTGTCGCCAGTAACGCGACCCACCATCATCACCTGCTACCTTCAGGATTGGGACTCCAAGCTCAATTTCTGCGTCGCCGGGAACATTCCCGACGTGTCTCCGAGTGCGATCAAATCCTCCTACAGCAATACGATCGACCTCCTGGAAACACCCTATCCCACAGACCCCTCGGATTTGGCCACAAAAAAATTGATGGGGATCCCGCCCCTCGACACACTTTTATTGTCCACCACTCCCCAAATGTATGATTATTCCCTGAAGGTTATCGGTACGAATACTGCCTTCAGGAGGTGGTTCCTGGGGCCTCATCCCACCAATCCTTCGGCCTACAAGCAGTCCTTCTATTCCAGTGTGTCGAACCACCTGCCGACAGACTATGGTTATACACAGCGTTCATTCCCGGGGACATGGAATCGTGTGGTGGTGCGCTGGGACCTTAGTGATGCCAACGATGAAACCCCACTCATGCAGAGCCTTCGCTTGAAGGCTCAATTGAATGGCGTCAGTTCGATCGCGAAGGTGAATCTGCCCACTCAAAATTGGTTGGCGGCCTCTTTCAATCGTCAGATGATGCTGAGCTTCGGGCAGTTACCTGCATTGATTTATAACAGCTATGAGTCCGGAGCAGGACCCTATCCCTTCATGCCACCACTGACAACATTCACTTATTACCCCTTTTACAGGCTTCATTCCTCGATAGACAATATCGATGTTAGGTTTGGTGATTCCGGGCCTGTCGATGTGGAGTCTGTGGCCGGCTATGAAACGAGGCGATACAACATTTCCAACGCCTATGAGCCAGGTTGGGTGATCGATCCTGGAATGCTGGATGGCCCGGTGGTCGCACTTGGAGCCAGAATCTATGATGTGCCAGACATGAGGGGTTGCCTCAACACGGATCCCGACCTGAGGTCCCCGGCGGTTGAGATCGACCTTGCTGAATCGGGATCGGCGATCGGCGGGTCGGAACTGTTCTATGAATCACCCCAAAGACCCCAACAGTCCAAGGCGCTCAAATGCTACACGCCCCGCAACCGGGACGACCTGCGCTTTTGGTTGAGATACGTCAATCGGGACCCATCAGGGGTGACTCTGGGTCCAAAGCTTCATGACATTCCCTATATTTTGGATGTGAGCTGGTGCGTTCTCCGTCGTGAGCCCAAAATCATCCAATGGAGCCAAGACGCGGGCAACTGATTTGGGGGTCCGTTGCTCTGGACCATTAAACGGGACTCATGGATGGGCATGGTTTTTGCAAACCATGGTGCACCTTGATAGCTCACGCCATCCTGACCCTTTTCACTCTGATGCCGTTCGCGGGTATGAAGCCCCCGCCTCCGCCCCTGCCATCCCAAGACCGACCGGGAGATCTGGCGGATGCCAAGACATCGGATTGGATGACTTCGAACCTGGGTTCCATCGAGCGGTTGGAAATGCCCCGCTACAAGGTCGAGACAGTTTCGGCCTCCGACATCTCCCCTTGCCACGGGATCAAAAAGGGGGCCTCATGGGGGGATTGGCAATTGCCGGCCCATGACGCGGCTTGGAGGGCGCAGGTGGAGGCCCTTTTGGGGAAAGCGCTCTCATCCGAGGCCACTGACGAAGACTTCAAAAAGCTGGGATCCCTGGGTCCCAGCACGCTCCGTGTGCTGGAGTCCTGGCAGGCACCCCGTGGCCGCTCGGCTAGAAGCCAGCGCGAGCGCATTGTGGCCATGTTTCCGGGCGACCATGCCCGAGAATTGTTGCTAAAGGATCTTCTTGGCGACTCCAAAGATCTGGCCGATGACGCCCTGGAACTTCTGGAGGCGGATACCCAGATCCCCGTCTTGCATCTGGCGCTGGTACATGCGCGCACACCCGATCATTCACAATCTCGCGAACGTGTGGAGAAGCTTCTCAAGGCCAGGCTGGGCAAAAAGGAGTCCAACGACATTCTTCCCCTTCTCAGACGCTTGGTGGAGCCCGGATCCACCCTCCCCAAGGCTGCCGAGCCGCCGGAATGGGTGAGAGCGCTTGCTATCCGGTCGCAATTGGCCGCCTTGCCCGCCATGAGTGTGCGCAAGAGACTTGAAGCCTGCCAGGCCATGTTGGCCGGGATTCCACCGGAACCGAAGGAACCCGCCCTCCAACTGATGATCCTCTTGGTCAAGGTGCGCTCGGGCCAGAAGGGTGAAATACCGTCGATGGAGGCCTTGCTCAAACGGGTGGGTGCCGCTGAACGTATGCTGGCGGCTGAAACCCTCGAGTCCTTCGGCCCCGGTCCGGCGGAGCCTCTCATTCCTCTCTTGTTGGATCTTCAGGCCGACCTCTTGCGCATGGTGCGTACCAGGGCCCAGCAATCCCTTTCGACTCTCTACGGGTGTGTGAGACCCGCAATGGATGCGCCGGATTATGCCGCTGATACCCTCGACATCCGTTCCGCCAGGGCCTGGTGGCTCCAGAGAGGACTGCTCTTTCAATCCTTTGGCGAGCCGGTCGAGGTGAAGGCAGAGCTCGCCAAGGGACAGGTCGTTCCCTCGGGGGAAAGCCATGCTGTCTTGCAAGGCACCTTCAAGGGAAGCCGCGTGAAGGTTGTCGATCATAATGACAATGGGAGTTTCACTGATTTTGGCAGCGACAATCTCTGGATCGAGGACAGGGAAAACCGCATGCAGTTCCTATCACGCATGGTGGAGATCGGCGGGGAGTGGTACGGATTCGATCTTGATGAAGACCGCATGACCTTCACATTCCGTCGGTACCAGGGTCCGATGGGAGCCTTGACCATCACATGCGACTACAAAAGCCTGTGGGACATGCCCTATGTTGTGCTGTCGATGGGGAGGGACGTCACTGTGGCCCTCTACAATTACAAGGACGGCTTTGAGGCCCGGAAACTCCCCGTTGGGATTTACACGCTGTATCAGAGCATGATTTGGATCAAGAGGCCCAAGAAGATGATGTTCAGGGCTCAGGTGTTTCCGGGCCTGCGTCGCCCCATCATCGTCAAGGATGGTGCCGTGACCCACGCCACGTTTGGAGGCCAGCTCAAACCCCATGTGGATGCCAGGTTTGTGGCCCCCCTGGATGTCGAGGGCGATTCCATCCTGGGGATCCGCTCTGTAACTCTGTGCGGGGAACAGGGTGAGGAATACACGAATTATTCGCCGGAACTGAAGTCGAGCAATGAAGTGCGCATCATCAAGGTTCGCCTCTACAAGGATGAGCAGTCAACTGACACCCTGGCCACGTGGGACTGGAGGATGATCGCGAGCGTCGAAGTGTCCGCCTCGGGCGAGGTTGTGATGCCGCAGAGGGAGGACAATTATTACATTGTGACCACGAGCCCGGACGGGTTCAATCCGACGGGGATCTTTCTGGATCCGCTTGAGGCTGTCTATCTGGATCTGGACATGGAAGTTCCCTTTGCCAAGGGGATTCAGCGTTCCAGGATCAGGATTCCAAGGGTGAGGGTGTCTTCACAGCCTTGGCAACAATTCCAGGAGGGGTTGTCCCTGGTTAAGCGATGAAGGCTTCGGCCCACTTCCCGCCTGATTACTGAAATGGGTTTGTTATGGGGCCGGAGCCTGGCACGAACTTGATGGGTTTCAAGATGTAATCACCCATGGCCTCTTTGATCAACCGGGCCGAAGCGGCCCAGGGAGTGTTCTTGTGGTTGCCCATCACCAGTTCAAGGGCCTTTTCCGCCCTAAGTCTCATGGATGCGGCATCGGAACAGGGTTGGTTGGTGATCTGGGTCAGGCTTTCAAGAAAGCGGCTTGTCATGTCGACGGCCCCATCGGCCTCACCAAGAAGATCCTGAAGTGATTCACGGGATTCGCGGGTTTCATTTGATTCGGCATGCACATTTGAGTCAGGGACGATGATCACGCGGCCACTGAGTTTGAGGATAGCGCTGTCTTTGAGCCACCCCTCCACCTGATCTTTGAGTCTCTCAAGATGGAAGCGGATCACCATCAGGGAGGCGCCTGTGAGCTCCCAGTCGGCACGGGCTCTCAAGAGGCTTTCCCTGTAGGCGCTCCGGCCCTTCAGATGGGCCTCAAGGACGGCATCAACCTGCTGGGAGGCCGTTGCGATTTCCTTGAGGCATTTGTTGAACCTCATGGTCATGTCTTCGGGACTTTGCACACCCTTGAAGACCATGTTGGGCCATTCAACTTTGCTCATGGCCTCCAAGGTGGGTTGGGTGAACCTGCCCAGCTGGTGCTTGGCCATGGCCTCAAGAACATTGTCCAGGGGCTCCAGGGAAGGTCTGTATTCAGCCTTTAAGGCTAACGTTGTCTCATGGGCATAGGCCACCCTGGACACACCGGACTTGAGCGGGAAAAAGGCGCCTCCAGTTTCATGGGCGAGCCGGCTGAGGGCCCAGTGGGCATAACCCGATGATACGCAATAATTCAGTCCCCGCCCCTCGGGGTCCCAAATGCGCTGGAGAAAGCGAGTCTCGTAGATCAAGGAATCCCGAGGCATCTCGGATCCAAGCGTGGCTTCAAGGATCTCGACTCTAGACGCTTCAGCTGAGAGCAAGATTTGTTGCCAGGTCCAATCGGCTTTACCAAAGGCCGCATCCCTGCCAATCAGGTGCACAGTGGCCTTCTTCTGGCGGCAGAGCTCGATGGTTTCCTCGAGGGTTTCCTGGTCATCTCCGGCCTCGTCATAGACCAGGAAGATCACCAGTCGCTCCAACTTGGGGGCGAAGCTTTCAAGGGCCAGGCGAATGGCCGCCATCGGGCATTCTTTTCCTCCTGAAAGTGTGGAATCGACCTTTCCCAGGGCGGTGGCGATCTTGGTGTAATTCTTGGTGGGGCGCTCGATGACCTTGGCCTTCTTGCCAAAGGTGATCAGGCCCATAGGGGTATAGGTTGCGTCGGACGCCGCAATCAGGCCCTGGAGCCTCTTGAATTCCTCACCCATGTCCGCCAAGGTGCTCGTCATGGACGGGGAAATGTCTACAACCAGCGCAATGGTGTCGGCCTGGCCGATGTTTTCCTGCATCTTCTGGACAACCAAGGAGGGTTCCCAAAGCTTGCGTTGGGCGTCCTCTTGAGGTTCCTCGGCCCGCACCGATGCAAAGAGGAGAAGGATGGAGGTCAGCGAAAGTAGGGTGTATTTCATGGGTTGCTTCGCAGATTCTGCAAATGGTGTGCCAGTTGTGGTGCTTTTAGATCGCTCAGGATTACAATAATGAGAGATAAGTGTATTGTCTAAGTGGAAGACTCTGTCTTAGGGTGTGCAAGGAGGTAAAAAGTGAGTCTTCAACGCCGTTGGGTTGTTGCCGTGGTTGTGCTGATTGTAGGACTGGCGCTTTATGTATCACGTGACCAACAACCCAAAGAGGGACCCAGGGTTTCCCAAACCGAAGTCCAGGGGGGCAAGGAGCCCAGGACTCAATCCACTGCCGTCCGCAGTGAGGCCGACCGGGAGGCCGGGGTCGCTGTGGCCCCATCCGTTGCGGGGCCGACCTTAGAGCAATCAGTTGTTGAAGCCCTTATTCCTGAACTCGATGACGACGTCTATGTCACGGGCACCGTGGTTGACCCGCAGGGAACACCGGTCGCCGGGGCCCTGGTGCGCTTTGTCCCTGTGGATGAGGATATGGAGAAGTTGAGCGGGGCCGTCCAAGGAATGGCGATGGCCATGGGTGAGATGGGTTACATCCAACATGAGACGGATACCATGGCCAGCATGACCCAAGGACGTTCCAGGGGTGTGATCACCCAGGCCGACGGCCGGTTCAAGGTGCGCTGGCCAAGAAAGTCACCAACGGATGGAAACAATAGTCGTCGCCGGGGCTTTGGTCCGAGAAGAAACTCCATGGGGACGGCGGCCGTCGTTATCACGGGGGATGCTGCCATGGGGGAACTCCTGAGTCTTGATCAATGGAGCCAATGTCCCCCAAGGAAGGCACCCCTGATCCTGCGCTCGGCCCACAGCAGTTTCCTCCCTGTCCAGCGCGAAGTGAAGCCGGGCGACGAAGTCACCATGACCCTGATGGCTTGCGGTGGAGTGCGATGCCATGTCCAGGATGCCACCGGACGGCCCCTTGTCGGTGTTTCCGTGAGGCCTGAGCCCAAGGGTTTCAACATGAGGCAGATCATGAATACAAGCCAGAGCGACATCTTTGGTGTGTGCATCTTGCTGTTGCCCGCCGGTCCCACCACCCTAACATTTGAGGATGAGAAGCATGCCCCCGCGAAGGTTGAAATCAATGTTCCGGATGAAGGCCTGACCGATGTGACAGTCGCCATGAGCGAGGGCGTTTTTGTCACGGGCACGTTGGTGTCGGCCGGTGGAGGTGCCGTGAACGGAGCGCAGCTGATGATCATGAAGGACCACCGGAAGGGTGTGGCCCGTTTCAACATGAACGACAGCCTGATGATCAAGAATGCAATCTCCAGCCACGATGGCACATTCAGCCTGGGGCCCTACAGTGACATCTTGCCGAAGGATTGCATCCTGAGTGTCATGCATCCCCAACACAGGGATCTGGATATGCCGCTGGGCGAGAACGCCCACTTGGGTGAAATCGAACTCACACCCTTGCCCCATTCCGAGGTCAAGGTGGTGGACGAAGTGGGCAGTCCTGTGGCGGGAGCCCGGGTCTCTGCAGAATGGGTGTTTGATCCCCAGTCCTTTGAGGCGGCAAGCGATGAGTCATCGACTGCGTTGAGGATGGGCCGAAGCTTTGCCGGTCGCTTTGCGCAAAACGATGAGGAAGGTGAAGTGACCGATGCTAAGGGTGTGGCCCGCATCTGGGGCTCGGGCAAGCACAAGATCCGTGTCTTTCATGCGGATTATGCCCCCCTTGAAAAGTGCCCTGAGGTCATCCTGGGGAAAGAGTCCCAGTTCATCACCGTGGTGATCTCAAAGGGATTCACGGTGGATTTCCGCGTGGTGGATTCTCATGGGGGTCCGTTGGAAGGAGCCAAGCTGACCCACAGGCGCGAGGAGGCCTCGGACAACATGATGGAAGGCATGATGACGGACATGTTTGAGAACATGATTCCCGATTTGAACAACGAGGGTCTCATCACAGATGCCAAGGGTCATGCTAAGGCCGAGCATTTGGCTGCCGGGAAGTATTCGTTGGCCGTCACGACGAGCAAGGGTTTGAGGCAGAAGTGGGAGAGAGTGCTGAACCAAGCGGCCCAGATTGACCTGGTGATGGAGGATCCTGGCACCTTCTATGGCAAGGTGGATCCCCTTTATGCCGGTATGGGAGTGCTCGTGGGCAACAAGGCAGGAAATACCCGGGCTGTGATTGAGGCGGACGGCACCTGGGAAACAGAACCCTTGGCTCCAGGGAGCTACAGGATCTTCCTCCAGGAAGACACGGCCGATCCCATGCAAATGGGCATGGCCATGATGAAATTGTCGATGCCCTCCTCCGACCAGAAAAGTCTTGGTGCGGGTGAACGGAAATTCGTGGACTTGATGTCGGCTCCTGTTGGCTCGATCCGCGTGCGCGTCACGAAGGCCAATGGCCAGCCGTACACTGACACCCTGATGGCCGTTGGTCTTGGAGCCAAATCGGGCGACCTGGACATCCTTGAGAAGATGCAAACTGCTGAATCTACGGATGGTTCCGGTACCTATGAGTTCAAGAGACTTCCTGTGGGCGAATGGAATCTTCAGCCCGGGGGACTTCAGGGCGGACAGAAAATGAAGGTGAGGGTGGAGGCGGGAGCGCGTCTTGATCTTCAATGGCGGATGCAGCCGGCGAATGCCACCTTGAAAGGCAGGATTCTCACCCCGGGAGGCGCCCCAGCATCAGGGATGGTCCAGCTCAATGCACTGGAAGATGATGTGCCGGTGTCATCGGGCCTGATCGACAACGAAGGGCGCTTTGAACTGACCGAGCTGATGGCTGGCGAATACGAGCTCAGGACAGCGGACATGATGGGCGGCGGACGGCGCCTGGCTCTAGTGACCTTGGGTGACGGGGCCAAGGACTTGGGCGATCTCACATTGGAGGCCGGAGTGACTCTCACGGGCACCATCCGTGCTGTGGGCGGCGACCTGCCCATGGGCCTTATCGTCAAGGTGCTCAGGCAAGGGCGGATCATTAGCTCGGCCATGGTGAATTTCGATGGCACCTTCCGCATCGAGGGCATGGATGCCGGTCAGGCCGAGGTGCAGGTGGGCCCCATGATCGGGGAGCCCATGGCCCACACAACCTGGAACGGCCGCGACACCGAGGTCAATCTTGAGGTGCCGGGAGAGCACTGACACTCACCCGTTCTTGAGCCTCCACATCAAAATCCCCCCTGCCATGGCGGCGTTGAGGCTTTCAACGCCGGGCGTGACGGGGATGGTGACGGGTTTGCCCTGCCAGCCCGGGGAGATCCCGTGGGCTTCGGAACCCACCACGAGGGCAAAGGGTCCCTTCGAAGAGGAGGGCAGGCCGGCGGTTCCATGGGCCTCGGCGAGAAAGGCGGGAATGTTGGCTGCTTGCAGGTGGGCGCGGATCTCGTCGAGTTTGGCCTCGGCGATAGGTAACACGAAATGGGCCCCTGCGGCAGCCCTCACAACCTTGGGTCCCCGTGGCTCTGCACCACCCGCGATCACAGCGCCGCCGTAGCCGAGTCCGGCAGCTGTCCGGAGGAGGGTGCCGGTGTTCCCGGGATCCTGGATCCCATCGAGGATGAGAAGACCCTTGGCGGCATCCAGAGTGTCGAGAGCCACCGGATTCCAGCGGACCAGGGCGCCCACATGCTGGGGGTTGAGGGTGTCAAAGGCCCGCCGGGCCAGGGGCTCGACCAGGAGGATGGTGGGAATGTTGGCGGAGCCAGGCTGGCATGTGGAAAGGAAGGAAGGCAAATCAAAGCCCTCGGTGGCAAACAGGGCTTCGATGCGCGACGGCTCCAGTTGGGAGATCACCTTCGGCCCTTCTACCCAGAGAAGCGCCTCCGACCTCCGGAAATCCCTGTCCTGCAGAGCCTTCTGCTGGCGCTTGAATTGAGGGTTGTCATTGGAGGTGATCCTGAGGGGTTCCATGATGGGGCGGACCTTCTTTTTTTGGCGTGTTTTCGCCCTTTTCAGGGTGCGGAGCCTATTCTACAATGACCGTCCGCATTCCCTTTCCCATGACACAGTTGAATCGAGGTTCCATGAGCGTTAGCGTCAAAGAAGTCGGTCCCTGTAAAAAAGAGATCCTGGTCAGCATCGGAGCCGACGAGTTGGCCAAGACCTATGACAAGTGCCTGAAGGAGATCGCCTCCAGCGTTTCCCTGCCGGGCTTCCGCCGGGGTCATGTGCCTTTGAAGTTGCTGGAAAAGCGCTTTGAGAAGGAAATCGAGCACGAGGTCAAGAACCAGACCATCTCCGACGCCTACACGAAGGCCCTCGAAGACAACAAGCTCAGCGCCCTTTCAGAGCCCCACATCGACAGCGTGGACTACGACCGCGCCAAGGGGATCTCGTTCACGGCCACCGTGGAGGTTCGGCCCGAGTTCAAGCTCGAGAAGTACAAGGGTCTTGAAATCACGGCTCCCAAGCCGACGGTGGAGGACAAGGACGTGGATGCCGCCATCGACGAGCTCCGGCATTCCAGGGGCAGCCTGGTGGAGCGCGAGGGCAAGAGCGAAGAGGGCGACCACCTCACGGCCACCTGCGAGTTTTTCGAGGGAGACAAGAGCGTCCTCAAGCGCGAGCACGTTCACCTGCATTCGGGCCACGACCATCTCGAGGACATCCACCTCGACGGCTTGGGCAAGAAGATCGTGGGCGTGGCCCAGGGGGCCGAGATCAAGTGGAAGGCCAAGGTCGACGACCATTTCCCCGTGGAGTCCTGCCATGGCAAGACCCTCGACGTGGTGCTGAAGGTCGAGGAGGTCAAGGCCGTGAAACTGCCGGATCTCGACGGTGCATTTTCCTCCTCCCTGGGGTTTGAGACCGTTGAGGCCCTCAAAGCCAAGGTCCGTTCCAACCTGGAAATCCAGAAGAAGGCCGAGATCGATGAACAGGCCGGCGAGGATCTCCTGAATCTCATTGCCGACGGCGTCGACTTCCCTCTTCCTGAGGAGCTTCTCAGGCGCCAGAGTTTCAACCTGCTGAGGCAGACGGATGCCGTTCACCGTGTGGCGGCGGCCCCGGAGGATGAGCGCCATGGCCTGGTGGAATCCGAGCTAGCCACCCTCAGGGAGCCCGCCGGCGTCCAGGTCCGCAACTACTTTATCCTTGAGGAGATCGCCAAGCTGGAAAAGATCTTCGTCACCGAGCGCGACATGGCCCTGCACGTCTCGCAGATGGCCGCGGCCCGCGGCATGTCCCCCGAGGAACTGATGAAGGCTCTGAAGGAGGGCGGTGCCCTCTCCGAGATCCGGCTCGGGATCCGCGAGCGCAAGACTGTAAAGTGGCTCCTCGACAATTCCAAGATCGCCGAGGGTCCTCGCAAGGAAATCAAGCCCAAGGCCATTCCTGCGGCACCCGCCGGGAGCAAAAAGGCCTCGAAGCCCAAGGCTTCCGAGCCCCATGTCCATGGCCCCGACTGTGACCATGACCATGATCACAAGGAAAAACCCGCCGCGAAGGACAAGCCTGCCAAGGCCGCTCCCGCCAAGGACACCGCCAAGAAAAAACCCGCCACCAAGAAAACCGGAGGCAAGTAACATGAATCCCATGGAAAAGAAAGCCCGTGATCTGATGGAAGCCCAAAGCAACTATTACGTGCCCATCGTCATTGAAAAGACGGGCCGCGGTGAGCGTTCCTATGACATCTATTCGCGCCTGCTGAACGAGCGCATCATTTTCCTTGGCACGGAAGTCAACGACACGGTGGCGTCCCTTGTCATTGCTCAGATGCTGTTCCTCAACAGCGTCGACAGGGAGCGCCCCATCGAGTTTTACATCAACTCGCCTGGAGGCTCCGTCACGGCCGGGCTTGCGATCTACGACACCATGCAGTACCTCACCAATGATGTGGTGACCTATTGCATCGGCCAGTGCGCCTCGATGGGGGCCGTCCTTTTGGCGGCGGGTTCCCCAGGCAAGCGCTTCTGTCTGCCGAACGGGAGGATCATGATTCACCAGCCTTGGGGAGGTGCCCAGGGTACAGCCAGCGACATTGAGATCCAGGCCCGCGAGATCCAGCGCTTGAAATCGATGCTCAACGGCATTTTGGCCAAGCACTGCAAACGCCCCATAGAGGATTTGGAGAAGGCTTGCGACCGCGACAATTTTATGTCGGGTAAGGAAGCTAAAGAATTCGGTTTGATTGACGACATCCTTGGAGAGCAGCCGAAGAAAAAGGACGACAACGCCTAGTGTCGGGGCCCTGTTCCCGGCGACGGGGATCTGGGCACGTAACGGGAGAGTGAGTCATGGCCCAGGATAAGGTCGATCTGCACCGCGCTTCGGAGAAGTGCAATTTCTGCGACAAGAGCTACCACGAGGTGGGGCACTTGATCCGTGGGGCCAACAGTGTGTACATCTGTTCTGAATGTGTCGGGGTCTGCAACTCCATCATCAAGGAAGAAAAGATCAAGGCGATGGAGAAGGACGGCCGTTTCACGCGGGTCCCCACGCCGCGCGAGATCAAGGAACACCTTGACCAATATGTCGTGGGCCAGGATCGCACCAAGCGGATCATGTCGGTGGCTGTCTACAACCATTACAAGCGCCTCAGAAGCCGCTTCAACGAGGGTGAAGTGGACCTTGAGAAGAGCAACATCCTTCTGCTGGGCCCCACCGGGACCGGAAAAACACTGATTGCCAGCACCCTGGCCAAGATCCTTGATGTGCCTTTTGTCATCGGGGATGCCACCACTCTCACCGAAGCCGGCTATGTGGGCGAGGATGTCGAAAACCTCCTTTTGAAATTGTTGCAGGCCGCCGACTACGACATCAACAGGGCCCAGCAAGGCATCATCTACATCGACGAGATCGACAAGATCGGCAAGACCAGCCAGAACGTCAGCATCACCCGTGACGTCAGCGGCGAAGGCGTCCAGCAGGCTCTTTTGAAGATGTTGGAAGGCACCGTCGCCAATGTCCCGCCGCAGGGTGGCCGCAAGCATCCCGAACAGCAGTACATCCAGGTCGACACCACCCATATCCTGTTCATCTGCGGGGGGGCGTTTGTCGGCATCGAAGACATCGTCAAGGAGCGCTTGGGTAAGAATGCCCTCGGTTTCCATGGGTCCCAAGAAAAGGGGGCCTCAACCAAGCAGGAACGCGACGAAATCCTTTCCAAGATCGAGGCTTCCGATGTCCAGAAATTCGGGATGATCCCCGAGCTGGTCGGGCGCCTGCCTGTGATCTCATCTCTAGCCCCGCTTGACGAGGCCGCCCTGTGCTCCATCCTGGTGGAA
Organism: Planctomycetota bacterium; assembly: GCA_050251015.1. Taxonomy (GTDB): domain Bacteria; phylum Planctomycetota; class JBFWNO01; order JBFWNO01; family JBFWNO01; genus JBFWNO01. The sequence goes on along the minus strand of JBFWNO010000011.1, from coordinate 32,128 downwards.
CCCAAGAACGCCCTGACCAAGCAGTACCAGAAACTCTTCGAAATGGAGAAGAAGACCCTCGAATTCGAGCCTGATGCGGTGAAGGCCATGGCCCGCCTGGCGATGAAGAAGGAGACGGGGGCCCGGGCCCTGCGCTCCATCCTGGAATCCATCATGCTGGACGCCATGTTCCACCTGCCCGACGACATCGCCACTCACTACGTGATCACCAAGGATGTGGTGGAGGGTCGTGAAAAGCTCACCGGCCAGAAGGGCAAGCCTGCGGCCCCGGCGCAGAACCCGCCCAAGAAGAAGCCGGAACCCAAGAAGGACATTGCGTAGACAAACGCCCGGCGTGCGCCCGTGGGTATTGCTGAAGTTCGCGGCGGTCGTATTGGGCGGCTGCCATGAGGACCAGAAGCTGATGAAGGACCACTGGCCCTGAAGGGCTCAGCCACCCACCCGGCTCATGGAACGGCTGGCGGGAGTGAAATTCTGCTGGTTGATCAGGTGGCCGGGGCCCTTGGCAAATATCTCGGCTTCGATCAGCGCTACAAGATCGGCATCAGAGGCTCCGGAGCGCAGTGGAGTCTTGAGGTCTGTTTCGCGGGTGGAAAAGAGGCAATTGCGGAGCGCCCCGTCGGCCGTCAGGCGCACACGGTCGCAGCTTTGGCAAAAAGGTTCGGTGACAGAATTGATCAGACCCACGCGGGGTGGATCGCCCCTGTCTGTGGAGGTTGCTACCGCAAGATCATAGAGGCGGGCTGGTGACGCACCCCTGGGTTTCGCGCTGGGTGAGGGATCGAGGGGAGCGAGCATGGCGAGCACATCGGCGCCGCTGATCACCTGGTCGGGCTTCCAGGCTCCCTGGGCATCAAGAGGCATCTTTTCGATGAAACGGGCCTCGACATCCCATTCCATGCAGGCCAGCACCAGGTCGAGGGCCCCGTCATCGTTGAGTCCCCTTTGCAGCACGGCATTCACCTTCACTCGCCCAGGCAAGAGCCTGGCGGCGGTGCGGATCCCGGCCACCACTCGGTCCATCTGGTCGCGGCGGGTGATCAGGCGGAAGGTCTCGGGATCGATTGTGTCGAGGGAAATGTTGACGCTGGTGAGTCCGGCGGACACCAACGCAGGCAGTTGCTCCTCCAGGAGGATGCCGTTGGTGGTCATGCCGATGTCCCCGAGGCCGACGGATGTGAGAGTCGCCAGTTGCCCCACCAACACTTCAAGGTGGCGTCGCATCAGGGGCTCGCCTCCTGTGAGGCGGATGTGGGTGACCCCGTGGGTGACGAAGAGTCGGGCCAGGCGGGTGATTTCCTCGAAGGTGAGGATCTCCGCCTTGGGAAGCCATTCAAGTCCCTCGGGAGGCATGCAGTAGCTGCACCGGAGGTTGCACTGGTCGGTCACGCTGATCCGGAGTTTTTTCACCTGGCGGCCAAAGGTGTCGGTGAGGGGGGGCATGACCTTATTGTACCCCTCAAGACGAACCTTCATTTCCTCCCCCCAAGAGGGGGAGGGATAAGGCTGGAAACAGCCTAAAATACACCCATGCCCTCCTTCATCTGTGAACTCCCTGTGCGCTTTGGCGATGTCGACAGCGCCACGATGATGTACTACCCCAAGTTCTACCACTACTTCCACAGCGCCTTCGAGGAACTCTTCCCCACCAGGATGGGGAAAATTTATGCCGACGTCCTCTACAAGGATGGGGTGGGATTCCCGGCGGCCCACCAGGAATGCGACTTCAGGAATCCTGTGCGCTATGGAGAAACCCTGCACATTGCGATTTCTTGCCAGAAGGTGGGCACCAAGAGTGTGTCACTGCGCTATGCCATGGCTGACAAGGCCACAGGCGAGGTCCGGGCTGAATGCCTGATGACTCTGGTGTGCATCGATTTTAAAACGGGAAAGAGTCAGGAAATCCCGAAGGTGTACCGGGCGATGTTTGAAGGCCTCAAACCATGAGGGGCGCCCTGAAGCCCCTCATCCTGCCCTCCCCCCAAGAGGGGGAGGGGCGAGAGAGCGGCAGTCGATGAAGGCTCTCCGGATCCATAAGTTCGGCGGGCCAGATGAGGTGCAATGGGAGGAGATCCCCGAGCCCCCCCTGAAGCCCGGCCATGTGAAGATCCGGGTGCGGGCCGGCGGACTCAACCGCCTTGACGTGTGGGTGAGGGAAGGGATTCCCGGGATTCCCGTGGCCCTACCCCTCATCCAGGGTTGCGATGTGGCCGGCGAGGTGCTGGAGTGGGGCGAGGGCGTGAAGGGTTTCAAGCGCGGAGCCCGCGTTCTTCTGCAGCCGGGCTATGGCTGTGGCCACTGCCGTTTCTGTCAAAGGAAGGACATTCACTTCTGCAAGGATTACGGGATCTTTGGTGAGACCTGCGACGGCAACTTCTCGCAGATCGCCGTGCTGCCGGCCCAAAACCTCTTCCCCGTTCCCGACAATCTGGGATGGACAGAGGCGGCTGCCATCCCCCTGGTGAGCCTTACCGCCTGGGAGATGCTGGTGAGGAAGGCCGCACTTGAGAAGGGAGAGACCCTCCTGGTGCTCGGGGCCTCCAGTGGCGTGGGCTCCATGGCCATCCAGATCGGCAAATTCTGGGGGGCCCGCGTGCTGGCGGTGACATCGGGGGAGGCCTCCTGCCAGAGGGCCAGGGAGTTGGGGGCCGACGAGGTCATCGACAGACAGAGGACGCCGGAATTCTCGAGGGAGGTCAAGAGACTCACGGATGGCGCCTTGGCGGATGTGGTCTTCGAACACACCGGCGAGGCCACCCTTTCCCAGAGCTTCCGCTCCCTCGGGCGGGGCGGCCGGCTGGTGACCTGCGGCGGCACCACGGGCCCCCGGATGGAGATCGACGTCAGGCACCTGTTCTCGAAACAGTGGAGCGTGCTCGGGTCCACCATGGGACCCTCGGATTCCCTCCTGACCATCCTTCCCCATTTTGCCTCGGGGGCCCTGCGCCCGGTGGTGGGCATGGTGATGCCCATGCGCGAGGGCGCCGAGGCCCAGAAACGACTTGTGGAAAACCGGGTCTTTGGGAAAATCGTGCTTCTGGAGGATGAATCATGACAGCTGCCCGCAAGCGCGTGACGATGGAAGAGGCCTACCTGAGGATGGCCGTCATCCTGGCTTCACGAAGCACCTGCCTGCGGGTGGGCAGTGACGGCCTGGTCAAGCGCGTGGGCTGCGTGGTGACGAATTCGCGCCTCGACAACGTGTTGAGTGTGGGCTACAACGGCAATGCCCGAGGTCTCCCTGATCGTTGCGATGCCCCCGAGAAGCCCGGAGGATGCGGGTGCCTGCATGCCGAGGCCAATGCCATCAGCAAGTGCCTGGCCCCCGACCAGGACAAGGTGGCCTTCATCACCGACAGCCCTTGCGAGACCTGCGCCAAGCTCATCATCAATTCGGGTTTTTCGCGTGTCCTTTACATCCGCGAGTACCGCATCACCACGGGAGTGGATCTCCTTCACCAGACAGGCATTCACGTGAAGAAGATCTCCCTCAAGGGTGCGGATATTCTAGCCAAGCTATCCAACGAGTTTCCGGGGTGGTGAAGGGCTGGGAGGCTATTCCTCTCCGATATTGAAATACAGGCCAACGAGTTCGTTGTATTTTGATTGCGCCTTGGCGCGTTCTTCGTCGCCCGTCTCTTCGGAGCGCAGGACTTTCTGGAGTTCCTTGATCCGGCGCATGTCTTGGTAGAACTTTTTGGCTTCCTCTCCGCTGATCTCCCCGCTTTCAAGTCGCTCGGCGACGGATGCCTTGAGCTTCGCGTTCTTGCTGATCTTGTAGACGGGCATCTGGTTGCCGTCAGTATCGTGCTTTTGGATCCAGATGTCGTGGCTCATCTCGTTGAGGTCGGTCTTGAGGTCGTGGAACTCTTCCTTGGTGAGGGCCCCATCGGATTTGAGGCCATCGGCCTTGGCGGCAAAGGCGTCCTGGTCGGCCTTGAGTTTGGCAGCCTCCTCGGCAGTCAGGTAACCCTTCTCGATGCCATGTTCGATGCGCTTGTCCTGGTTCTCCTGCCGCTCTTCGATTCTTTCCTCGGCCTTCTTTTTCAAGGCTTCCTTCTTGGCTTCCAGTTCAGCTTTCCTCTTTTCAGCTTCGGCCTTCTTCTTTGCGGCCTTCTCTTTGGCCTTCTGCTTGACGGCTTCCCGATCGGCCTGTGTGTCAGGTTCGGCGCCAAGGGTCAGGGGGTTCAGGGTGAGGGTGGCAAGAGCCAGCAGGGTGAAAAGATTTTTCATGGTCGTGTCCTTCTGTGAGCCAAGGTGCGCAAAGTGGGTGCCAAGGCTTCAAGTTCCCATTATTCAAAGAAAACGGGCCTTTTGGAATGGTGCTGTTGGAATTCCCCACACACCACAATGATTCCATCACCTTTTGTTCTGGTGGGGGGAATACAATCGGTTCATGGCGGCAACCACCCTACTCGTTCATTACCACGAGCTGGCCCTTAAGGGGGCCAACAGGAAGCGGTTTGAAGAGAGGTTGGCCCGGGAAATCAGGGAATTCCTGAAACCCTTCGCCCCGCTGACCGTGCGCCGAATTCCTGGAAGATTGAGGGTGGAACCCTCCCAAGGAGATGCCGCAGGATGGCAGGAGGCCCTTCGGCGACTGCCGGGCATTGCCAACACCATTGCCGTGAGCGAATTCGATCCCGAGATGGAAGTGCTGGAGCGGGAGGTTCCTGCTCTGGTGCCTGCCGGCCACGGCCCGTTTGCCGTGCGCGCGCGTCGGGATGCCAAACATTATGCTTTCACCTCCGCCGACATTGGCCGGCGAGTCGGGGCCGCGGTGCAAAAGGCTACAGGGCGACCTGTGGATCTCACGGATCCCGAGGTGGAGGTGGTGGTGGAGATCGCCGGCAACCGGGCCTATGCGGGCGCGGGTCTGAAGATCGGGGGTTATGAGGGGTTGCCCGTGGGTGTGGCCGGCAAGGGGATCCTCCTGCTCAGCGGCGGCTTCGATTCGCCGGTTGCCGGCCACCTGATGCAGTGCCGGGGTCTCGAGATCCACGCCCTCCATTGCCACAGCGCGCCGATGGTCAGCGCGGCGAGCCTCGACAAGGTGCGCGATCTATGCCGGGTATTGGGGCTATCCCAGAGCCGTCTCCGCCTCTTCGAGGTGGGCATTGTGGATCTGCAGCGCGCGGTGGTGGCCAAGTGTCCCGAGCGACTGAGGACCCTTCTTTACCGTCGGAGCATGATGCGCCTGGGATCGCTCATGGCCTGGAAGCTCAAGGCCAGGGCCCTTGTCACAGGCGACAGCCTGGGCCAGGTGGCCAGCCAGACGCTTGAGAACCTGGAGGCCGTGTCGGCGGCCGCGAAGTCCCCTGTCCTCAGGCCCCTGATCGGCATGGGCAAATCGTTCATCCTGGACAAGTCGCGTTTCATCGGCACCCACGACATCTCGAAGCTTCCGCACGAGGATTGTTGCGGCTTCCTGGCTCCCCAGAGCCCGGCCACGAGGTCCACGGCACAGGAGCTGGAGGAAGCCGAGAAGGCCCTCGACTTCGCGACTTTCGAGCAGGCAGCCTTTGATGCGCGCAAGGAAAAAACCTATGAGTGCGGAAAGCCGGTCTAGATTCTTGGAGGATGACGGCCTGCTGTCGAGGAACCTGATGCGGTGGTACCGTCGTCAGGGAAGGGATCTCCCCTGGAGACGCGACAAGGATCCCTGGAGGGTCTGGGTCAGCGAGATCATGCTGCAGCAAACCACGGTGGACACCGTGATGCCCCGCTATGAACAATTTCTCAAGAGATTTCCCTCGCCCTCTGCGCTGGCCAGGGCCTCCGAAGCCCAGGCGGTGAAGGCCTGGGAAGGGCTCGGCTATTACCGCCGAGTCCGCAACCTCAGAAAGGCTGCCGCCCTTGTTGTCCAGCGGGGATTCCCGCGATCGTTGGAAGAGTGGAGGGAGCTTCCCGGCATCGGAGCCTACACGGCCGCCATGCTTTCCTCGATCCTTGGCGGCCGAAAATCCGTTGCCCTGGATGGCAACCTTCTCAGAGTGGGAGCCAGGCTGTTCCACATCCGCAAGAATGTCGACTCGCCGGCGGGTCGAAGGGCTGTGGAGAGGGCTCTTGAAGTGCACATGCCCACAAGAAACCCCGGCGATTTCAACCAGGCCCTGATGGATCTGGGGGCCCTCATCTGCAGGCCGGGAAGACCCCATTGTGAACGATGCCCTCTCCGGAGCACCTGCCGGGGGTCCGGAAATGCCCACAGTCTGCCGATAAGAAAGAAGAGGCCCGCCACCCTGTCGATTCGGGTGGCTGTGGCTCTGATTCGCAGAAAGGATGGGAAGTATCTCTTGGATCTCAGATCGGACGAGGTGGTGATGGGAGGGCTTTGGGAATTTCCAGGCGGCAAGATAGAGCCGGGCGAAACTCCCGCGGAGGCCCTCAAGAGGGAGATTCGTGAGGAGGCGGGGCTGACGATCGAGGCTGTCCGCGAGCTTGCCGCCGTGGACCACGCCTACACGCGATTCCGCGTGAAGCTCTACCCCTTCCTGTGCACCGTGATGTCCGGAAGGGCCCGTCCGCGCGACAAGGCCGTCGCCAAGCTCCGTTGGTTCCGTCCCCACGAATTTTCCAACTTGGCCATGCCAGCGGGAAGCCGCAAGATTCTCGGCTCTCTTGAATCCACCTTGTTGCTGGGGGACTGGACGTGAACGCCTATCTTTTGGCTCCCGACAATGCGCCACCGGCGCCTCCGGAACCGGGATCACGGGAGGAGGTGTTCCTGAGGCTCCAACGCGATAAGCCCACACCCATCGACACCCAGTTGACCCTCGAGGCCATCGGAAGTTTCGCCGTGGTGGTGATGGTGGTGCTGTTGCTGTTGTACTTCCTGAAGCCATGGTTCCTGCGCAAGAAAAAGATCAAGAGGCCGCCCCTGGTCTTTGAAAAGATCGTGACCGACGAGAGCAATGTGCGCAGTGCCATCCGTGTGGACTTATGCAGGCCCATGAAGATCCTGCACTTGAAGGTCCTGGGCAAGAACTGCGATTTTTCTGGGCAGGCCGTGAGCCTGGATCTTTCCATGGGTGGATTGCGCATGCTGTCAACCGTCGACCTTCCACCCGAGGCGGATCTCAATTTCTGTTTCCAGGAAAGCGAAATCGCTGCCTCTCCAGGGCTAAACGCAGTGGTGCTCCAGAGTGTTCCATGGAAGGCGGGTGCCGACGGGAGCGACGTGGTGGAGAAAGTCTGCCAATCGTGGGGCGCGCCGATTTTTTTGGCGCGTTTGAGCTTCATGAATCTTTCCCCTGAAGCGCGCCTGTTTTTGACTCGGTTGATCACAGCCCGGGAACGCGAGAGTTTGGCCGCTAAAAAAGAATCTGAAGGCGGCAGATTCCATTAAGGCCTTCCGGAAGCGCACAACTTCCGAATTAAAACTATTGAAAGTTAATATTCTTTTATACAAGAATAAAGTCTTATCATAGACGACATTTCTTTGCTAAACAGTGGATTCTCGGCTAGCATCGCTTATCTAGGGAATTGGAATAAATGACAAAAGACAAGAAATCCATCGTCATTCAGCGCATCACCAGCAACATTGCCAATAATGTCCGTCGTTTACGTAAAAAGTTGGGGTACACCCAGGATCAACTGGCAGAACGCTCTGGTATTCCGAGGGCCACCATGGCCGGTGTTGAAAAACAGAACTCCAATCCAACCCTGGCTGTGATCACATCCATTGCCGAGGCCCTCGAGGTTTCCATTGATGAACTGATGCGTGAGGGAGACCCCCGCGCCACCTTGGTGCGCAGTGACGCCTCCAAGATGATGGTCAGTGAAGACAGGAAGTACCAGAGCGTCAACATGGCGCCGGTGAACGCCAAGCACATCATTATCCAGCGCACCACCATGCAACCCGGGGCTGTCTACCGCGGTAAGGTCCATGCACGGGGCACACAGGAGTTCCACCTTGCAGTCAAAGGATCCTGCGTGATCACGGTGGTGGACAGCGAATTTCATCTTCAAGAGGGTGACCTCCTCTATTTCAATGGTGACCAGCCCCACACCTATGAAAACCGTGGCAGCATTCCCTTTGAAAGCGTCTGTGTGATCACCTATGCCAACGTGATCGACGGTTGATTTGTTGCGCTTAAACAATCAATCTTTGCATCAATAAATACAAGGCGTTGTGGCATGCCACATTCAGCTGGATAGTTCACCCAACAGTCGGACGGCATCCGGAGATTCATTCAGGCAGGGAACCCTGTCCCATTGCCGCCCTCCGCAAGCCAGGAAAAAGTCCTTAGCCTGAACATCGAGTTCCTCCAAGGTCTCCAGGCAGTCACAGGAAAATCCCGGGGTCACCACCACCACAGAGCGGCCTTGGTGGCCCAGTTGCGCCAGACTGTCCAGGAGGTCGGGCTCCAACCAGGGCTCCGGCCCAAAACGGCTCTGGAAGGCCACGCTCCAATCCTGGTGCCCCAGTCGTTCAGCCAGGAGACTGGCGGTGCGCAGGCACTCATCCAAGTAGCTGTCTCCGCGTCGGACATATCGCTTTGGGAGCCCATGAAAACTGAAGAGCAAATGGGCACCTTCGCAGACAGCCAGGGATTTCCGTGCGGAGGTTGCAACGGCCTCCAGGTAGGTTGTGTGGTCACCGTAGGAATGCAGGACCTCGATGCCAAGATCCGGATGCTCGCGCCTCAAATGCTCAAGGGCGTCTGAGATGCTCAGTGTCTGGCTCATGCTGAATTGGGGATACATGGGGATGACGCGCAATTGGGTGCAACCCTCGGCGACCAGTTCCCTGAGGGCTTTCGCCATCGAGGGTTCGCCGTAGCGCATCGCAATTCTCACAGGGCGATCCGCCCCGAGGAGGTTTCTCAGAGCTGCTTCAAGAGCCAGCATGTGCAGGCGCAGTGGGGAATCCCCTTTCCAAATGGCCTGGTACAGCTTGGCACTCCGTCGGGGTCTGAACGTGAGGATGATCCCGTTCAGGATGGGCCACCACAGCCAACGGGGCCAGTCGACCACGCGGGGATCCGAGAGGAATTCCCTCAGGTATCGCTTCACGTCCAGCGGGCCCGGAGAAGCGGGTGTGCCGAGATTGACGAGCAGAATCCCCTTCTTTCCCTTGTCCTTGGCCGGCCAACTGCGCAACAGCAGGGGATCCTTAGCCGAGGGGGAGCCTGCCGGGCCTGGTTTCAGGAAGGGAGTTTTTTTTTGAAGTACCGGAGTGCCGAGCCCAGCAGGGCGGCGCCAATGCCGGCATAGAGTGCGCCGGCCGAACACCAACCAATCGTGCCATCCTTGGCGAGGCTCCTGATCCAGATACCAAAGCCCATCATCAACCCGATCAAGGGAATGACATAGAGCGGAAAGACCTTCCATGCGGGTGATGGTTCGGGCAGGGTATCGATGCGGCGGAGGTGGCGGTCGGCCGTCTTGGAGAGGACAAAGAGCCCCTTGGCGGCACCGATGACCAGGCCCAGGCCCACCAGAAGAAAGGCCTTGCCAGGGCTCGTACCCCCGTTGAGGCCATCACGAACCATGAAAACACTGCGGGTCAGAAGCATCAGGCCCACGGCCGTCCACATGACCCCCGCAAAGACCGCCAATCCACGTCTTGTCAGCATGGCCCCAGTCTAACACCAACCCCAGCCCGCAGCCCTTTGGTATAGTAACCGCCCTATGAAACCCTGGGCGTTGGCGTGCCTGTTTGTCCTCGCGGCCTTCACTCCCGAAGGCTCAAAGTCGTGGGATGTTGCCGTCGCCACAAAAGACGGAAAGTCCCTGCGTTGTCGTTTTCTCCAGCCTGTGGGAGAAGCGCCCGTGATGGATGCCAGAGCCGTGATTCTGGTTCACGACTTTGGTGGCCGACCCGAAAATTGGGGGGAGTTACCCAGCCTTCTGGCCGACGAGGGGTTCGCGGTTTTGGTGCTCGAGCTACGCGGTCATGGCGACACCCCAGTCGGGAAGGAGCATTGGACCCGTTTTGAGAAGGCGGAAGTGGCCTCCATGACGGCCGACATCGAAGCCGGCAGGGTCTGGCTCCAACAGCAGAAGAAGGTGCATGTCCGCAAGGTGGCCGTGGTGGCCGCACGAGTGTCCTCCATCCTTGCGCTCAAGGCGATGAAGGATGACAAGGATCTTCTTGCGGCTTACCTCCTCTCGCCTGGTTTGAGCTACCGCGGGGTTGAGGTTGATTCCGCCCTTGAGGGAATCGCACCCCGCCCCGTCTTCATGACCGCTGCAGCCGAGGACAAAAAATCCTGCGAGTCGATGAAGTCCTTTGAATCGGCGGGAGCCAAGTCCCGTGTGCTGGACGCGGAGGAAAGCCCCGATGATTTCGGGACGGCCCTGCTCAAGAGCCGACCGGCATTGCTGGCCGAGATCACGGGATGGCTGAAGGACAACTTCTGAAGCCTCTGGCTGTTTCACTCGGCGATCCCGCAGGTATCGGACCCGTCCTCCTGCGCATGACAAGAGACAGCCTTCCACCCGTGGAGGTGTTTGCTGCGCCAGGAGATCCCGTGAAACCGGGACATCCATCCAAGGAAAGCGGGCGCCAGGCGTTGGCCAGTTTTCGTCAGGCGGCCCGTGCCGTCCAGGAAGGGCGCTGCAGCGCTCTTGTGACATTGCCCCTATCTAAGGAACATGTGGCTCTTTCCGAACCGGCCTTCCGGGGGCACACAGAGGAGCTGGGCCGGCTCTGGGGAGGGGATCCCCTGATGGTGCTGGAGGGCGGCACCCTGCGTGTGGCCCTGGTGACGACTCATCTACGCCTGGCGGAAGTGCCGGTGGCCCTGACTCGCCAGTTGGTGGTTTCCAGGGGCCGTATCCTGCGTGATGCCCTCAAGCGCCGGATGACCCAGTGGCGCGAACCCCGGCTCCATCTGCTGGCCCTCAATCCCCATGCAGGGGAAGGGGGACTGCTGGGAGACGAGGAACAGCGTATCCTCCTTCCGGCCCTCAAGGATTTGAGAGACGATGGCGGGGATTGGCAAGGACCGCACCCGGCCGACGGGTTTTTTGCCCGGGGAGATTTTGGCGATGCCGTGCTTGCGCCCTACCACGACCAGGGTCTGGTGGCGGTGAAATTGCTCGCGAAGCGTTCGGGCGTCAACGTCACCCTAGGTCTTCCCTTCATCCGCACCTCGCCGGATCATGGCACGGCCTTCGACCTGGCTCGCTCGGGCGGCACACCGGACACGGCCAGTTTTCTGGCGGCGGTCAGAAGGGCCACGGAACTTCAAGCGACGAGGCTCTAGAGGGGGATACCCCTCACCCCCTTAAGTTCTTCCACATCACGGTCTTAGTTCCCGTTTCCCTGAACCCCAATTTTTTGTAGAGAGCGCGGGCGGGCGAGTTGCGTGAATCGACTGCGGCAGTGAGGGTGCGCTGACCCGCAAGGACGATGGCCTCCCTGAGGAGGGCCTCACCCAGGCCGCGTCCGCGCCAAGCGGGCTTGAGGCCGAAAAAATTCAGGTGGGCGGTGCTTGCGTCGATGGCACTGAGCACCACCACACCCATCTCCTCGCCATCGTCATCCGAACCGGGAGCAATAAAGCGTCGCCAGAGGGCGGTGCCCTGGCCCTTGTAGGGTTCGAGTGTCATGTGGTCGGGCACATGGGGGATCTCGGGAAAATCAAGAGACCCTTTCTGACATTCGCGGACCAAAATGGCAAAGCCTGGTTCCCCGAGGGGTGGCGCCGATACGGGGGACCCCCAGACGCGCGCAGGCTCTGCGAGCACGGGTGGGGGTGGATCGGTAACAGGACCCCGAGTGTCTGGGGCTTTCTCGACCATGATGAGCGTTCCAGCCAATGCGAACCCAGGGAGGGTTCCGAACGAAAGCCACACCCTGCCACCAACCTTCGTCAAACCGGCCGATGCGCCTTCGACCAGAGAGGCCGCATCCTTGGCCGAAGGCTCGGCCCCGGCAAATCCCTCGCTTCCCCAATCGCCGGCCCCCAGGGGACAGGCTGTGAGGATGGTGGCAAAGGCTGGCCCACGCCGGATCCCCCAGGCCAGGGTGCCAGGCGGAAGGGGCACCCCGAAGCGTTCCAATTCGGTGTGGCTGAGCTGAGCGACCATTCCCTCATTGTAGGATCACCCTTCCCATCGCAGCTTGGCGAAACGACAATGGCACCATGAGATGGCAACCCCTCGCTTTGGTCCTCGTGTTGGCCCTGACCTCCTGTCGGGAGTCCGTGATTCATTCGGAGCCCCTGGAGGCTTTGTTGACGACCGAGCAGAGAGCCGAATACCGCATGTTCAGGGAGGAAGCCACCTTCACGCGCATCCTCCATCGCAATTTCACCAGCGACATGCAGACCTACGATTTCTTGCTCAACCGCCTCGACTTTTTGGGGCTGTGCATGAGGGAGCTCAAGATTCGCCCGTACATCATCAAGCCCCGCGGTGACGGGAGTTTCGATTTTGACGACACGCGGGGCATCCGGGGTGTGATGCGCGAGTGGGTCAAGGGGGTTGGACGGAGGTTGTTCCGTGCCAGTGTCACAGGAAGGGGACCGCTGGGGATCGAGGTCAAGGCTGAGGTTCTGATGTTGCTGGAGTATTCCCAGCATGCGGCACCCGGCACGGTGCAAAACTCCCTTGAGGTCTTCGTCAAGCTGGGCGGGTTTGCGGGCGCGATGGCCCCGTTGATTCTCCCTTTGGCTGGCCGGACCTTCGACGAGCGCATCGACAGTGTGCTCGGTGGAGCGAGGGACCTGTCCGAGCTGATTTCCCGGGATCCTGCCCTCTTCCTGCACCGGGTTGGCCACTCCCCGGGCATCCCGTCCGACGAGGTCCTCAAGGTTCGTCGTTTCCTGGATGAACAGGGTAAACTGGAACACGAGAATCCCGGGGGCCCATGATCATCCAAAGCCAAGTCAACACAGCCTCAACCGAGTTCAAGGACAATGCCCGCCAAGTGGCCACCTTGGCCACAATGCTCTTGGAACGCCGCCAGCAGGTGGCCCAGGGCGGCGGCGAGAAGGCCGTGGCCCATTTCAGGAAGCAGAACAAGTTGCTGCCTCGCGAGAGGATTCGCCTCCTCCTTGATCCGGGTTCCTCCTTCCTCGAGCTGGGGATGATGGCGGCCTGGGATCATTACGAGGGCCAGGCTCCATCGGCCGGCATCGTCACGGGGATCGGTTCCATCCACGGCCATGAAGTGATGGTGGTGGCCAACGACGGGTCGGTCAAGGGCGGCAGCTATTTCCCCCTGACAGTGAAGAAACACCTCAGGGCCCAGGAAGTGGCCATGGAAAACCGCCTGCCCTGTGTCTATCTCGTCGATTCGGGCGGCGCCTTCCTCCCGTTGCAGGACGAGGTTTTTCCCGACCGCGACCATTTCGGACGCATCTTTTACAACCAGGCGCGGATGAGTGCCGAGGGTCTCCTGCAGGTGAGTGTGGTGCTGGGCTTCTGCACCGCCGGGGGTGCCTACGTGCCCGCGATGAGCGACGAGAGCATCATGGTGAAGGGGCAGGGCAGCATCTTCCTGGCGGGGCCCCCCTTGGTGAAGGCGGCCACGGGCGAGGAAATCTCGGTGGAGGAGCTGGGCGGCGCCGAGGTGCATTGCCGTGTGAGCGGGGTGGCGGACCACATGGCCGGCTCCGAGAAGGAGGCCCTGGAACGGGCCCGTGCCGTGTTCGCCCACCTGCCGCACACCAAAAAACTTCCCTGGGAGCCCCGCGAGTCCCGCGAGCCCCTCTACGACCCGAAGGAGATCGCCGGCATCATCGGCACCGACTTCAGGAAATCCTTCGAGGTGCGCGAGGTCATTGCCCGCCTGGTCGACGGCAGCGAGTTTGAGGAATTCAAGTCTTTGTATGCCACCACGCTCGTCACGGGTTTTTCCCATCTCGGGGGATTCCCTGTTGGGATCCTGGCCAACAATGGTGTGCTGTTCGGACAGAGCGCGCTCAAGGCCACGCATTTCATCCAGATGTGCTGTGAGCGAAAAATCCCCCTCCTCTTCCTGCAAAACATCACGGGTTTCATGGTGGGCCGCGAGGCCGAACACTCCGGCATCGCCAAGGACGGCGCGAAGATGGTCAACGCCGTGGCCACCAGCCATGTGCCGCGGTTCACGGTAGTGATGGGCGGATCCTTTGGCGCCGGCAACTACGGCATGTGTGGTCGTGCCTACCAACCCCGGCAATTGTGGACCTGGCCGATGAGCCGGTTGAGCGTCATGGGTGGGGAGCAGGCCGCCGGTGTCCTGGCCTCGGTCAAGATCCAGCAGATTGAGCGCGAGGGCCGCAAGCCCACGCCACAGGAGATCGAGGAGATCCGGCGGCCCATCCTGGAAAAGTACGAGAAGGAAGGGAATCCCTATTACGGTTCCTCGCGCCTGTGGGATGACGGCATCCTTCTGCCCGAAGAGACCCGCCAGGCCCTGATCCTCGGGATCTCGGCCTCCCTCAATGCCCCGATCCAGGCCCCCAAATACGGCATCTTCAGGATGTGATGGGACGGCCCTTTGCGATTTCACTGGATGGGCCGGTGGCCCAGCTCAGGCTGACGCGGCCCGACAAGCACAACGCCTTTGATGAGGAGCTTGTGGCCGGGCTCACATCCGCCTTCACCCAGCTGGAGGCTGACGAAGCGGTGCGCGTGGTGGTGCTCTCGGGTGAAGGGAAGAGTTTCTGCGCGGGAGCCGACGCTGGTTGGATGCGTCGCCAATCCACGATGCCCCCGGCGGAGAACCTGGAAGACGCCAGACGTCTGGCCAAGTTGTTGCGAGCTGCCGGGACCTTCCCCAAACCTTTGGTGGCCTGTGTGCAGGGGGCGGCCTTCGGGGGCGGGATGGGCCTGGCCTGTTGCGCCGACATCGTGCTGGCTTCCGATACGGCCCTGTTCGCCCTCAGCGAGGTGAGACTGGGTCTGATCCCTGCCGTGATCTCGCCGTGGGTCATCCGCCGCATCGGGCTGAGTGCGTGCCGGCGCCTGACACTCACGGGCGAGCGGATCGGTGGAGCAGAGGCTCTCCGATGGGGCCTAGCCGATTTGGTGGTGCCCCCTGATGAACTGGAGGCCCGAACCCAAACCCAGGTGCAGGCCCTCCTCGTGGGAGCCCCCGGGGCCCAGGCGGAAGCCAAGGCCCTTTACTTGAGGCTTCACCCCGTTGATGAGACCCATCTTGAACTCACCGCCCAGGCCATCGCTTCACGACGCGCCACGGCCGAGGCCCGCGAGGGACTTTCCGCTTTCCTGGAGAAGCGTTCCCCGCAGTGGGGTGGGGCATGAAGCTTCCGGAAAGGGTGCTGGTGGCCAACCGTGGCGAGATTGCCGTACGTGTTCTTTCGACCTGCCGCCAACTCGGGATCCATGGCATCTGGGCAAGGGTGGAATCCGACACTCCGGCTCCCGCGGAGACCGTGGCCGACCAGGTGGTGATGCTGGAAAAGCCCTCCGACTATCTCGACATCCCCACGATGCTGAAGATCGCCAAGGATGTCCGCGCTGATGCCATCCATCCGGGGTACGGCTATCTCAGCGAGAATCCACGCTTTGCCGCAGCGCTCGATGGGGCGGGGATCCGTTTTGTGGGGGCTCCCGCGAAAGCCATGGAGGCGATGGGCGACAAGATCCGCTCCCGGGAACTGATGGAAAAGGCCGGAGTGCCCGTGGTTCCCGGGACCCGTGATCTTTCGGATCCCTCCGCGGCCCTGCGTGCCACCGGCCTTCCCTGCCTGATCAAGGCCTCGGCCGGTGGGGGGGGCAAGGGGATGCAGATCGTCCGCGAGGAAGGCGACTTCTTGGCCGCTCTCGACAGTTGCCGGCGCACGGCCCGCGCCGCCTTTGGGGATGACCGCGTGTATCTGGAACGTTATGTCGAACAAGCGCGCCATGTGGAGGTGCAGGTGATGGCCTCACAGGACGAAGTGCGCACCTACGGGACCCGCGATTGTTCCGTTCAACGCCGGCACCAGAAGGTTGTCGAGGAGTGCCCGGCTCCCGGACTTTCTTCTGCGCTCGATGAGCGGATCCAGCACACCGCCGCCGAGGCGGCCAGGGCCGTGGATTACCGCGGTGCCGGAACGGTGGAATTCTTGCTCGCACCCGATGGCGCCTTCTATTTCCTTGAAATGAACACGCGCCTGCAGGTGGAGCATGGAGTCACGGAGCTCGTCTGGGGCCGGGATTTGGTGGCGGAACAGTTGCAGGTTGCAGCGGGTGGCAGCCTCCCTGCGCCTTCGGCCCCCCGTGGCCATGCCATTGAAGTGAGGTTGTGTGCCGAGGACCCTGCCACGGGCCTGCCTTGCAACGGAAGGATCCACCTCTTGCGCTGGCCATCGGGTCCCGGGATCCGCGTCGATGCGGGGGTGGTGACAGGGTCCAGGGTGGGCCTCGACTTCGATTCCCTGCTGGCCAAGATCATGGCCTGGGGACCCGATCGACGCGAGGCCGCCATGCGGTTGTCGTCGGCTCTCCGCGATTTGGTGCTCCATGGCGTGGGGCACAATGCCGGCCGGCTGCTTGACATCCTCGCGCACCCCGACTTCCTTGCGGGATCGATCCACACCGGATGGCTGGAAACCCAGGGGCTTGGAACCTTCGCCCCTGGACGGGCCCATGCCGCGGCCCTGGCCCTGGCTTCCTCGGCCACGGCAGCGGCTCCTGCCGGAACTGCGGGGCGGCAGATCCTGCCGAAACCCTATCTCGCCACCCCTCCTTTCAGGCTCCTGCCATGAGTTTCGAGAGCAGTCTGGGATCCGAAACATTCACGCCAACGCCCTTCCCGGAAGCGCGTTTGGAAGGCGAGATGATTGTCTTGGAATTGGAAGGATCCCCCCGTCATGTTCCTGTCCGTCGACTCGAGCCGGGATTTTTTTCCCTGGAGCTCGATGGCCGGGTGCTTCGCTGTGCTGTTTCCCAGGATGCCTCCGGTCTGTGGATCACGGTTGAGGGACGACTCCTGAGGGTGCGTTCCGCCTCCCGGAACGTGGCCGGCAATCAGGGAAGCCTGCGGGCACCCATGCCGGGCCGGGTGGTGCGCCTGACAGCACGCGAAGGTGAGACTGTGGAGGCGGGTGCCGAACTCCTTCGACTGGAGGCCATGAAAATGGAGCATGCCGTCAAGGCCCAGAAGGCGGGTCGGGTCAAGGCCTTCCTGGTGAAAGCCGGGGAACAGGTGGAGGGAGGGCGCCTCCTGGTGGATTTCGAATGAACCCTCCCAAGACCCAGTCGAGGATCCGCGTGGTGGAGGTGGGTCCCCGCGACGGCCTCCAGAGCCAGACCCGCACACTAACGCTGGAGCAGAAGGAAGCCTGGATCCGTGCGCTTGCGGCCGCAGGCCTGACCCGCATCGAGGCGGGATCCTTTGTCTCGCCTAAGAGAGTGCCCGCCATGGCCGACACCGCCCCGTTGCTCCAGCGACTTTCGGACCTTAAGGGAGTGGAATTGAGCGTGCTCGTTCCGAACGAGCAGGGACTCGAGGCCGCCTTGCTTTCCGGGGCCCGGCATGTGGCGGTGTTTACGGCCACCACTGACAGTTTTTGCCAACGCAATGTCGGTGTCGGCAGGGAAGAAAGCCTCAAGCATTATGAGGTCATCTGCCGGCGCGCCCAACTCGAGGGGCTGGGCTTGAGAGGTTACATTTCCTGTGTCTTTGACTGCCCCTTCGAGGGAGCTGTGGACCCCCAGGCCACGTTGGAGGTGGGCAAGGCTCTTGTGGAAATGGGGTGCTCGGAGCTGAGCCTCGGTGACACCCTGGGCACGGGAGATCCCCGCCGTTCGGCACTGCTCTATGCCCAGGCCATCGCCGCCTTCGGGCCCCGTAGGGTGGCCGGACACTTCCATGACACCTGGGGCCGTGGCCTCGCCAGCGCCCTGGCGGCCTACCAAGTGGGGGTGAGGATCTTCGACAGCTCGGGTGGTGGTCTGGGGGGCTGTCCTTTCGCCCCGGGTGCCGGGGGCAATGTGGCCACCGAGGATCTAGTGGCGCTTTTTGAGGCGATGGAAGTTTCCACAGGGATCAACCCGAATCTCCTTCATGAAAGCTCCCGGATCCTTGCGGGTGCGCTGGGTGCTCCCCCGCCTTCCAGGGCCTTTGCCGCGCGCGAGGCGGGTCTCAAGAAGCCGACGGTGTGAACGAATTCCTGCTTTTGGTTGGCGTGGTGGCCGTGAGTTTCAGCGGTCCCTTCAACGCGCTGGCCGTGCAATCCGGACTCGACGGCTATGTGCTGGCAGCCCTGAGACTCACCTCGGCCTCCCTTGTCCTGCTTTCCCTTCCGGGTGTCTTCCGGAATTTGAGGCTCCTGCGCCCCCATGTGAGATCGCTGCTGGCGGGAGGCGTGTTTCTGGGTGGGCATTTCGCTCTTTGGACAGGAGCCTTCAATTTCACCAGTCTTTCAAGCGCCATGATTTTCCTCTGTGCCCAACCCCTCCTGTCGATTTTTCTTGCCAAGGACAGAAGTGAGAGGATCACACCGGCCCTGGTCGGCGGACTTGTGTTGGGCACCCTGGGTATGCTGATGCTGGGGGCGGGGGATCTGCGTGAACAGGGCATCCGTGATGTGATGGGCGACCTGATGGTGGTGCTGGCCGGAGCGGCGATCGTGCGCTACCAGTACCACACGCGTGCCGTCAGTCGGATCATCCCGATCTGGGCCTTCAACTGCGCGGTCTGGGGGGTGGCCGGGTTGACTGTCTTCCTTACCTTGGGGTTGCTGGTGCCCTCGGGTTGGGCGAAGATGTCTGTTCCATCTCAAGAGGCCGTGCTGGCCATTGCGGGATTGGTGGGGGTGTGCACCTATCTTGGGCACGGTTGTTTCAACTATGTGATGCCGCGCATCAAAATCCTTCTGCTGAACTTGGCTATCCTCCTTGAGCCCGTGATCGGGATCGCGATCGGTCGGGCCATGGGTCTGGAGAAGCAGTGGCCGTCGGGTTGGAGGCTGGCGGGGGCGCTTTTGATCCTTCTGGGAGTCAGTTGGGCACTCATGAGCGAGGGGCTTGCCAAGTTGAGGGAAAGGCCCAAGGGCCTAGAATGATGTGATGACGCAACCCCTTGTCGATATCCACGCCCACCTTGCGGGGTTCGGGGATGGATCCCCCTGCCGTGTCTCCGAGCGAATGAGCCGCTCGCTGGTGTTTCGTGTGCTGAAGTGGAAGCTGGGCCTGAAAGAAGGAACGGGGGCGGATCTGAAGTATGCAGCCACACTGGCTTCCATGGCTTCCGAGGCCGGTGTGGAGGCCGTGGCCCTGGGCATGGATGCCGTGGTCGATGCGCAAGGACGTGAGGACTGGAACCGCACCCACCTCTATGTCCCCGCCGAGCATGTGTTTGCCATGTGCCGTGAACATCCCTCCCTACTTCCGGGTGTGAGCCTCAATCCTCTCCGGCGCGACGCCGTCGACCGCCTGGAAAACTATGCCGAGCAAGGGGCCGTGCTCGTCAAGTGGTTGCCGAATCTTCAGCAATTCAACCCAGCCGACATGCGTTGCCTGCCCTTTTACAAGGCCCTGTCGAGGCTGGGGATCCCCCTCCTTGCGCACACAGGTTGCGAGCACACTTTTCCCGACATGGACCAGACGCTGGGCATGGCGGAGTTGTATGAAAGGGCTCTGGAGGAGGGCGTGACCGTGGTGATGAGCCACTGCGGTGCGGCCTGCCCCCTGCACCGGCATGCCGATGCCCGCAAGGGAATCCTGCGCCTGATGGCCCGCCACGCCAATCTCATGGCCGACACTTCGGCATTGTCGAGCCTTCTGAAGTTCCGTCATCTCACGGGATTAGCCGATTTCCCGTTTCCCGAGCGGTTGGTTCAGGGAAGCGACTATCCGATACCGGGGTTTGCCATGCCCTATGCCCCGCGCATCGGTTGGAGTCGCGCGTTCCGATTCGAGCTGATGGCCAACCCCATCGATAAGGACTTGAAGGTGAAGGAAGCGTTGAATGTGCTTCAAGCCACACGCGAACGTTCCGGAAGTGTGATCGCCAAGGGACTGCAGAGATGGCGTGAGAAAAACCGAGTGCCGGAAAAATTTTCTGTCCCAAATTAAATTTCTTTGCAATTCTCTCCGATATTTGCATAATGAAATGTGTTGATAAACCATTTCTCTAAGAGGAGGAACAATGGCCAAGAAGAAAGCAAAGAAGAAACCCGCTAAGAAAGCTGCCAAGAAGAAGAGCGGGAAGAAGAAGAAGAAGTAAGTTAACCCGAAAGGGAAACTTTACGTGAAAGGGGAGCCGCAAGGCTCCCTTTTCTATTGACACCCTTGGCGATATAGAATCCCTGCATGAGGATTGGCATCGCCCAGATCAACACCCGCATCGGTGATGTTGCCGGAAACACGGAGCGGATCTCTGAAGCCGGCCGACTGGCCGGCCTTGACCTGTTGGTGACTCCCGAGATGGCAGTATGCGGCTACACACCCCGGGACCTCTTTGAGAATCCGTCCTTCCTGGAGGAGGTGGAGAAGGCCAATGAACGGCTGATCCGCGGGGCCACCTCGCCCCTGCTGTTTGGCACCGTGTGGCGCGAGGGGGGGGGCCTTGTCAACGGGGCCATGCTGGCCGCAGGTGGCACCCTGGTGGGCCGTCAGGCCAAACGACTCCTTCCCAACTACGATGTCTTTGACGAACTCCGCTATTTCCGCGCCGGACACGCCTCGGAACCCCTCTCCCTGGGAGGGGCCAGGATTGGCGTGAGTATCTGTGAGGATGCATGGACCGACAGGATCCTGTGGCCGGAGTGCCCGCACACCCAGGATCCCCTCTCGGATCTGGTCCGTAACGGGGCGACGCATCTGGTGAACCTGAGCGCCTCACCCTATTCGATGGGAAGGCCGCCCTTTCGGGAACGGTTGTTTGCTGAAAGGGCTAGACAGTTGAATCGACCCCTGACCCTGGCCAATCTTGTCGGGGGACAGGATGAACTTCTCTTTGACGGGGGCAGTCTCCAGTGCGACAGCGCCGGCAGGGTGACGGGCAGGGCCCCCCTTTTTTCAGAGCATGTGGGGGCCTTGGATGGCGGGGTGACCTGGCCCGAGGGCATGGCCCTGTTACTTCGCGCCCTGACAACGGGACTGAGGGATTTTGTGGTGAAGAGCGGCCAGTCAAAGGTGCTGGTGGGACTCAGCGGTGGCATCGACAGTGCCCTGGTTTTGTCCCTCGCCGTGCTGGCCTTGGGCCCCTCGAATGTAACGGCCATGGCCATGCCCGGGCCCTTTTCGTCGCCTGATTCGCTCGATGACGCCCGCTCCTTAGCGAAGGGATTGGAAGTGGAGTTTCTGGTCTGCCCGATCGGGGCGGTCTTCAACCAGGTGCTGAAGACCCTGAAGGAAGAGGTGAACCTTGAGCTTAAGGACTTGGCCCATCAGAACGCCCAGGCTCGCACCCGCGGACACCTTCTCATGGCCGTGTCCAACGCCCGCGGCGCCCTGGTGCTGGGAACCGGGAACAAGAGCGAGTTGGCGGCCGGCTACTGCACGATGTACGGCGACCTGATCGGGGCCCTTGCTCCCATCGGTGACCTGACCAAGGGATTTGTACGGGCCCTGTCCCGCCATCTTCGTGACGCGGGTCTGTCTCCGATCCCTGAACGGACACTCTCAAGGGACCCGTCGGCGGAGCTGGCCCCCGGACAGAGGGATGAAGACAACCTGCCTCGGTACGAGCACCTAGACGCCCTTGTGGAGGCTCATGTGTTGCACCCGGGCGACAGGCAAGCGCTGGCCTCTGTGCCCATGACCGCGGCTGATTCCGGACGTTGGGTGGAATACATCGAGGCGATGGAGTTCAAGCGCCGCCAGAGTCCGCCGATCCTGCGAGTCACTTCGAGGGCCTTCGGGCTCGGAAGGCGGTACCCCCTGACCCTCCCGAAGGCCCGCCCATGACGCTTCGTGCCCTGCTGGTGTACAAGCGGTCCACACTCGAGATGCTCCGGCGTGCGGGACGATTGCCGGGATTGCGTGCCAAGGACCCCTCCTTTGTCAGAAGGTTGGAGCGTTCGGATCTCAGGCATAAAGACAGTCTTCGTGTGGTGAAAAGAGAACTCCTGTCCCGTCGCTGGCAGGTCAGCGAGGTTCACCGCGCGGGCCTGACTTCGGCCCAAGGAGCCCAGTTGGTGGTGAGCGTAGGAGGGGACGGCACTTTTCTCGAGGCCGCCCGGGTCGCCGGAGACGTCCCTGTGGTGTCGGTGAATTCTGATCCCGTGGAGAGCGTCGCTCATTTCAGCGCCTGTGAGGCCAAGGGGTTTGGCCGACTGCTGGACCGATGGATGGATGGCACCCTGTCCTTCGTCCGCCTGAGGAGGCTGGAGGTTCGGGGATCCTTCGGCAACGAGTTGGTGCTCAATGATGCCCTCCTGGCCCACCGCAATCCTGCCGCGGCCACGCGCCTCTTGGTGCGCCTGGGTGGAAAGACATCCGAGATCAAGGGATCGGGACTCTGGGTCTCGACGGCGGCCGGGAGTCCGGCGGCGGCCCGTTCCTCGGGGGGGCTTGTGTTGCCCGCATTGTCCCGGCGGTGGCAGGTGGTGTTTCGGGAAACCTACACCCCTCGGGGTCTGGTCAAAAGGCTTCTGCTCGGCCCCCGAGATCACTTCAAGGTCGTCAATCGTAGCGAGGATGCCTGGCTTTATCTTGATGGATCCCACCGCCGCGTGAGTGTGGGTGCGGGCGAGACACTGGTTTTCCGCCCTTCGGGGAGGGATGTCCTGGCGGTGTGGCCCTCGCAGCGCCGCCGCTTGGGGTAGAATAGCCATCTTCCAGGAGACCTCCATGCAAGGGATTCCCCTTTCCAAGAAGGGCCGCGAGCGCCTTCAAACCGAGCTTGAGACACTTGTCTCCAAGAAGAGACCTGCGGTTGCCAAAAACGTCGAGGAATTCCGCAATATGGGGGACCTAAGCGAGAACGCCCCGTACCATGCGGCACGCGAGGAGCTGGCCATGATCGATGCCCGGGTCGGGCTGTTGGAGGACATGTTGGCCCGCGGATTCGTGGTCGACCGTGCCCGACTGCCCAAGGACCGAGTGGCCTTTGGCACCCGTGTGGAAACCGAGAATCTCACCACAAGCTCCAGTGAAGTTTATCATCTGGTGGGGGAAGGCGAAGCTGATCCCGAGAAGGGCTGGATCCTCACCTCGGCTCCCCTGGCCCAGGCTTTTATCGGCAAGAAGGTGGGCGACACAGTCACGGTAAAGCTTCCATCGGGCAGCGCCCGCTACACGATCCGAAAGATCGCGTTCATTGAGGAATGATGCGGTGGCGGAGGCCCAGGCCGTTACCGGTTTCCTGAAAAATCTCCAGGCCGCCCGCAAGAGCCTGAGCGCCTATCCCGAAGGTCACACCATGCAGCGGCGCTCGATGGAGAGCCTTCAGGATTCCCTGGCCACATTGGGGGGGGGGCTGCCGGTCGTTTTTGAGTTGATTGAGGGCGTCCTGCATGTGGGCCAGCAGCCCGTGGCCCCGGGGCACCCGATGTCGCAGGAACTCGCCGAGCAATTCTCTGCCAGGAGGATCCGCAGCCTGACCTTCCGCCCCGACACATCGGCCACCGAACTGGGAAGTTTTCTGCACCTGATGACCCTGTCACCCCAGGAGGTGGCGCTGGCGGGCGGGTATCCCATGATTTTCAAGGAGAGGGGGATTGAGAGCATTGAGCCGGTGATGGCATCGGCTTCGCCGGCCAAGTTGGCTCACGACCTGATGATCAACGGCCAGCTCCTGACCCCGGACCTTCTGTCCAAGCTCGAGAATCCCTCGCTCGTCAGGGCCCTGGTGGTGAAGATGCTCCAGGTCCAGAGCGAGGATGCCGAGAAGGGCATGCCCAGCGACATCCCCCTGGAGGTGACCCTCAAGAACATGGACCGCCTTGTCGCCGAGCAGATCCGCAAGGGCATCCCGAACGAAAAGGTGGTCGACACACTGCTCACACCCGAAGGGTTCCAGCGTTTCAAGATGATGCATGGGTCCAGCGGCTTGGAGGAGGATCTCATCCCCTCCTTCCGTGAGGTGGATGTGGTGTCCGAAAAGGCCCTCTTCCTGGTCGAGCTCATGCGCACCAGCGAACCGAGGGAAAGCTACCGGCGAATGGTGGGGGACTTTGTGGAAAGGGTGAATGCCCTCGTCCAGGACGAGGCCCGGTCTTCCCTCGTGTCCAGGATGCTGGTCTTCATGCTGGAGGAAAGGCGCGATGAGAAGCGCCGCGAGATCTTCAACGCCGGGATGGAGGGACTGCAGATCGCCGATATGGTCGATTTCGTTTTTCGGCACCTGGACAGCAAGGAAAGCTTCCAGCAAGTCATCTTGGGGACCATGATCCGTTCGTTCGGCCAGCAGGTCTCCGACGTGGTCCTTATTCGGTACACCGAGGATGGCGTGGAACCCTCGGCCCAAGCGGCTTTCGAGGCCCTGGTCCACGGGAGCCGCTTTGCCCTGGCTTCGATGATGGCCACCGACACGGGATTCAGGATGCGCCACGCCGCGGCCATGGTGAAATTGGCCGTGGCTTGCCCGGAGGGCAAGGATTACCTGGATGAGTGTCTTCGGGGCGGCGAACAACTCCGGGAGCGCTTCTATTGGGCCCTGGGCAAGATCGGCCAGCCCGAGGTCATCCCCTGGCTGGCCCATGCCCTCAATGAGTCCAGCCCCCTTCTGCGCAAGACGGGCCTGAGCCAGCTTGAAACCCTGGAGTGCGAGGAAAGCGTGTCCCTCCTGATGAAATTCCTCAGCGACAGCCCGAAGAAAAAGATTCCCACCGACGAGGTCTGCTTGGCGATCAACGCCTTGGCGAGGCTCAAGGCCCAGCGGGCCCTGCCCATCCTGCAAAACCTGGCCGAGCGCCGCACCTGGTTCTTCGACGGCGAGGGCAAGATGCTCCGCCAGTACGCCCGCTTTGCCATCGGAAAGATCGTCTCATGAACCATGACGACATCCTGGTACTGAACAACTTCGTGCGCAAATTCCAGGTGGCGCGCAAAGAAACCCAGAACTACGCCCCCTCCCACCCCGTCAGCGTGAAGGCCTCGGAGGCCCTCATGGACCTGCTCACCAGCTGGTTCCTTTCCCACGACGAGTTGGCCCTGGAGTGCGACAACCGCCATTTCAGCGTCCTCGGCGTGCCCCTGACCCAGCTGGGCGACCCGGGTGTGCAGTTGGGTGCCGCGTTCGAGGAGCTGGGACTGGGCAGTCTGGTGTTCATGAAGGAAGTGGCTCGTGAACAGCTCCAGATCCTCCTGAAGGTGATGGCTGAGAAGAGTGACCCCGACATGCCGGCCTGGATCACCAAGGCGGTCACCTCGGGCGGCGGCGGGATCCGCGCCCTGCCACCCGGCCACCAGAGCCGCCCCAAGCCCACGCCCACCAACATCGGCCGACTGTACGACACATCCATCACAGTGGTCCGCAACATCCTCGAGGGGATCCGCGAGGGCAGTGAGATGGATGTCCAGCAGGTGCGATCGCTGTCGAAGCAGATGGTTTCCTCCATCCTCGACGAGCCCAAGAAGCTCTTTCTTGTGACCACCAGCCATCCCGACTTCCGCGAGGATCTCTTTGCCCATTCCCTGGATGTAGCGATTGTATCGACCTCCCTGGCGGCCACCCTGATCCGGGAGAGGGCTTGGCTGGAGGAAGTGATGTTCTGCGGCATCGTCCACGATGTGGGCAAGAGCCTGATCCCCAAGGAGATCCTGTACAAGCCCGGCAAGCTCGACGCCGCCGAATGGGAGATCATGATGAAGCACGCCGAGATGGGCGGTCACATCCTTTACGGTGTTCCCGGTGTGGGCGACCTGGCGCCGCAGGTGGCCTATGAGCACCAGGCCAAGTTTGATCTCAGCGGGTACCCCAAGCTCAAGTTCAAGAAGAAGCTCCATCCCGTGACCCAGCTGGTGATCATCGCCGACACCTACAGCGCCCTCACGGCGGTGAGGGCCTACAAGAAGCCCTTCAGCCCCGGGCGCAGCCTCTCGATCATGGAGGAGATGAGCGGCACGGCCTTCCAGCCCAGCCTCTTCAACCAGTTTGTGGTGATGTCCAACTTCTACTCGGCCGGTTGCCGGGCCCGCCTGGCGGGTGGCGAGCTCGTGGAGATCATCAAGGTCTTCCCCGCTGCCGCCATGAGGCCCCTGGTGCGGGTTGTCGAAGGGGCCGAGGGCAGTGAGCTTCAACCCGGCGACATGCTCGATCTGGGCGAGCGCGACCCTTATTCCCGCCGCTACAAATGGAGCCTCGCCGACCGCGTCGACGACCTCGAGAACGCCTACGGCTCTACGCCGGCCTGAGTCGATCTCGCACCACCCTCCCCCCAAGAGGGGGAGGAATGATGAGACGAGTCAGGTGTTTACTTTTTCCACTCCACGGAACCCTCGGGGAGCCAGTAGAGGATGAGCATGGTGCCGCCCTTCACGGTGGGAGTGTGGGTGGTGCCGGATTTGTAGAGGGCCCAACCGGGGCCGTAGCCGTCGAACTGGGGCGAGCCCTCGAGCGCGATGCAGAACGAAAGCTCGCCCTTGGGGTGGGTGTGGGTGGGTCCGGCGGCGTCGGGCATGTACACGGCATCCACGCTGAAACCGTGATGCTCGGGGAGGGGTTTGAGCACACGGGAAAATTTGATGGCGCCATTAACCTTGTCGCAGAGCCAGCCGGCCTTCAGGCCCTCGGTCGCGAGGCGGGTGATCTCCTGCATCACGGGGCCTGTGGCGGGATACTTCTGGTTCATCACCGTTGTGGGGGTGTCAGTGCTGAAGTCGAGCTTCGCGAGCTCGGCGCAGAGGGGCTGGAGTTTGGTTTTAAGAAGATCGGCTGTCATCGTAGGCTCCTTCACTTGGGGTCCTGTCACCGGTGGGTGCCACCCCTCGTATTTTAAGACTTTGTTCTTGTAGGGGCGCCGCGCACGGCGACCTACGCAGATTCAACATCAGTGGGTGGTAATAGATTTTGGGATTGATTTTCCGGTAGGGCCTGCACGTCCCGAAGCTTGCGCTCGATGGCTCGGGTCCGCACATTGGCCGACTCGATGGTGCTGGAGGCTTCCTCGAGCTTCTTGTGCACCTTGTCGAGCACTTCGTTGAATTTGCCAAACTCCGTCTTCACGGCCCCCAGCACCTGCCACACCTCGCTGGATCGCTTCTGGATGGCCAGGGTCTTGAATCCCATCTGCAGGGAGTTGAGGATGGCTGCGAAGGTGGTGGGCCCGGCCACGTTCACGCGGTATTCCCGTTGCAACGTTTCCAGGAGCCCGCTGCGGCGGGCCACCTCGGCGTAGAGTCCCTCGAGGGGGAGGTACATCACGGCGAAGTCGGTGGTCAGGGGAGGGGCGATGTACTTCGAATGGATGTCCTTGGCACAGCCCTTCACCCGCACCTCAAGGGCCTTGGAGGCCTCCTCTTGGGTGGCGGCATCAGGGGCATCCACAAGCCGTTGGTAATCCTCGATGGGGAACTTTGAATCCACGGGGAGCCATACCGGAGCCCCGCCCTCCCCTTGGCCCCCGGGCAGTTTGATGGCGAATTCCACACGCTCACTGGTGCCCGCCGTGGCCACATTCTCCTCGTATTGCTGGGGGGTGAGGATCTGTTCGAGGAGTCCCTTGAGCTGCATTTCCCCCCAGGTGCCGCGGGTCTTCACATTGGTGAGCACCTTCTTGAGGTCGCCCACGCCGGTCGCCAGGTTCTGCATGTCGCCGAGCCCCTTGTGCACCTGCTCCAGCCTTTCGCTGACGAGCTTGAAGCTTTCCCCGAGGCGTTTTTCCAATGTGCCCTGGAGTTTTTCATCCACGGTCTGGCGCATCTGGTCGAGCTTGAGTTCGTTACCGGCCTGCATCTTCAGGAGGCTCTGTTCGGTGGACGTGCGCAGGGTGTCGAGGCGCTGATCCAGCGCCTTCGAGAGGTTCTGCAGGTTTAGGGAAAAACCCTCCAGCTGTCTGGCCACGTTGTTCGACACGATGTCGAGCTGGGTCTTGAGGGTTTGGCCGATCTCGCCACGGGCATCCTTGTGGTGTTGGGCGCTTTCCTGGCGGTGGCGTCCGATCTCATCGCGGATGGCGCGCTCAAGCCTCTCCAGTTCGGCTTTCTGCGAGGGCAATAGGGTGTCCTGTCCCGTTTGATCCGTGATTCCCCTGACCTTCACCCAGAGAAGGACAAGAAACGCTCCCTGCACCAGGGAAAGGGCCATCAAGATCAGTTCGCCGGTGGTCATGGGAGTATGTTACACGCCCGGAGGACAGCTTGGGCAGCAGACCTAGAACGGTAGCTTGTCCACCGCATCGGCCCCGGCATCAATGCCGTCGTGGGCGGCATCACCAGCCACGGGGATGATGGAAATGGCGGCGCCCACCACGCGCATGGGAACGGTGACAATCTTGGTGAGGACGCATCCTTGGAAGAGTGAGCCGATCAGGATGAGGGTGAGCCAGCGGGTCGGTGAGGGCATGGTGAAACTCCTTCGTGTGATAGTGTAAGGGCATGACAGGCAATGCGCTCAGGTGGCTTTGGACTCTGGTGAGGGCCGCCGTCTATCTTGGCTGGGCCGTGAAATTGCAGCATGGCAACCCGATGGATTCCTTCATCCTGTCCCTGATCGCAGGGGCGGCCCTGGCCGACACCCTGACCTGGCTCTTTCGCTCCGTGGTCCTGTTACCGTTGTTCAAGTGGCAGGATCTGGTGGACATTGCCGTGATGGTTCCCCCGATCCTGATGATGTCGGGCCAGGTCGAGGAACTCAGCGCCATGCATGGATCGGAGCTGGGAGGCGGTTTCCTGGGATTCCTGGGGGTCTTCATGGCCAAGGTGGCCTTCTATTCGGCCGAAGTGGTGATACCGGCCGGGGATTGATCCCGAAAGGATCACATCTTGTCGAGACAGCCCTTGAGATAGGCCCTCACCATCAGGGCCGCAAGCCGGGCGGTGCGCCCGTCGATGTCGTACTTGGGATTCATCTCGGTGATCTCAAAGAGCCTTGCCCTGGGTTCCTGGCCTGCAAGACGGGCAATCTCCATGGCTTCTTCGGCAGAGAGTCCCGTGGGGGAGGGAGCGCTCACGCCGGGTGCGTCCGCGGAACGAACGCTGTCCATGTCGAAGCCGAAAAAAATGAGGGGGGCAGTGGATCGGTTGATGATGTTCCCGAGGACGGCGGTGGGTGTTTCACGCCGGATCTCCTCAAGGGACCAGAGAGTCACGCCCCGTTCCTTCAAATACCGTTCATAGACGGGGGAATTGGCGAAATCCTGGCAGGCCATCTCGTAGAAATGCTCGCCCTCCAGCACGCCCTCCTCCAGCAGGCGGCGGTAGGCTGTGCCGGAATTCATCTGGGCATCGGCCCTCACGTCAAAGTGGGTGTCGATGTTGAAGGCCAGTACCGGCGATGCGATGGAGCGGAGGGCGCTGGCATCGGGATGGGAGATGTCGTTGCCCCCGCCCAGCACCACGAGGCGCTTGCCCGAGGCCAGCACATCGCGCGCCACCGTATGCAGGCGAGCATGCACGGCTTCAAGGGTGCCGGCCGTGTCCACGTCGCCCAGGTCGAAGACAGTGAGACGCCTGTCGGGATCGAAATCCGTTGCACGATAGAGGGCGGCCCGGATGGCGCGCGGGGCCTCGGCACTTCCCAGGCGACCCATGTTGCGCCGCACACCTTCATCCTGCGGACAACCCACAATCACCACATCGCTGGAGGAGTACCGCGCCGGATCCGAAAGGACAACCTCACCGAGCCTTTTGTCGTTGGGGTCTTCCCGGTGGTAAAAGAGGGCCGGATCAGGCCGGCGTGTCAGTGTCCACAGTTCGTTTTGGGGCGCCATGTTTTCATGATAGCACCCATGGTCGGGGCGTGTGGGATAATGGCTCCATGGGCAAAAAACCGAGGGCCAGGGACTTTCATGATCGCGTGGCTGCCCGCTACGACACCACGTATGACGAAGCCTATTGGGATCTTTTCCGTGCCGTGGGTTGGGAACTGCTCAAGCCGCGGTTGCCTCGCCAGGCGAGCGCGAAGGTGCTGGACTTGGGTTGCGGTACAGGTCATTGGGGGCTGAAACTGGCCAAGAGCGGTTTCCATGTCACGTTCGTGGATGAAAGCCAGTCCATGCTGGATGTGGCCTCGCGCAAGGCTGGTTCGATGGGCCTGGAGGACCGTTGCCGATTTGTGAGGGCGGATCTGTGCGATATGGAGAGCACGATCCTGGGCCAGGAGCCCGGCTCCTTCGCCCTGGCCGTGGCCGAGGGCAATCCCCTTTCCCAGGTCCGTGACGCCCTGAAGGCCCTCGGCGGGATCCGCAAACTGCTCGCCAACGGAGCTCCCCTGTGCGCCACGGTGAACAATCTTTCCCACGCCCTCGACCATTTTGCCCGTGAGGGGGATATGGAGGCCCTTGAGAAGTTCGTGTCCCATGGTCGCACGCAATGGTTGGCTCATGAGAAGGGTGAGCGCTTTGATGTGACCATGTATTCTGCTGAAAGCCTCGGCAAGCTTCTGCGGAAGGCCGGCTGGAACCTCGACGCCCTGTACGGCCGCGGTGTCCTACCGTTGAGGGAGCATGCCATCCTGCTGGGTGATCCCGCGGGAAGGAGCCGGTTGCTGGACATCGAGTGCGGCTTGGCCAGGGATCCCTCGCACCTGGGACGCGCCAGTCAGTTGGGTTTTGTGGCCACCCCTTTGGTCAATCGGTAGATTTTCCCCTCGGTGTAATCGGGGAACAGGGGGCAGCCCCTGGCGTCGGGATCGATGCTGGCGAGGTGGCGATTCTTATCCTGCAGGAGCAGGACGGGTCGTTTTTCGGTGTCTGCAGGATTGGCCGGGAGGGACCACATCTTTCCCGAATAGAAATCGAGGAAGAGATAGCGGCCTTCCAGGTCGGGCAGGGCCTCGGTTCTCAGGACATAACCTCCGATGATGCTCCGACCTTCGGAGGAGTCGTAGACATGAACAGGGGCCTTCAAGGGTTCCTGTGTCGAGCCCCTGTGGGGAAGGAGCCCTTCCATGTGGTTCCACCCATAGTTGCCGCCCCGTTCGATGATGTCCACTTCTTCCTGGCGGTTTTGTCCGAGGTCTGCAGCCCACAGGGCCCCGGTTTTCGGGTCGAAGCTGAATCTCCAGGGATTCCGGAGACCCCAGGCATAGATCTCGGCACGACCTCCCTTGCCGTCAGCGAAGGGGTTGTCTTCGGGAATGCCAAAGGGGTCCCCATTCACATCGATGCGTAGCATCTTGGCCAAAAGGGTGCGCAGGTTCTGGCCGTTTCCCTGGGGATCATTCGCCCCGCCCCCGTCCCCGACGCCGATGTACAGGTGGCCATCGGGGCCGAATTGCAGGCAGCCCCCGTTGTGGTTGACCTGGGGTTGCGAGAAGCCCAGGAGGATCTTCTGGCTTTCCACAGGGAAGACCCCGCGCTGGGAATCGTAGGTGAAACGGGCGATGCGCGTGGAGCGGGGGGGGCCGGCAGTGTAATTCACATACAGGTGGCCGTCAGTGGAAAACGTCGGGCTGAAGACAAATCCGAGGAGACCCATTTCCTGGTACTCCACAAGGACCTGATCATGGATATCGAGAAGGATGGTGGTCTCGGCGGCCGATGCCTCATCCTGAAAACCCCTGATGACACCTTTCTTCTCAGCCACGGCCATGCGCTTCTGGCCCGGGATCGGACGGCACTGGATGGGCTGCTCAAAGCGCAACCGGTCATAGGCCGGCTCCAGTCTCCAGACGGTTGTTGCGGTTGGGCTGCCCTCTGAAGGCGAGGGGGTCAGGGTATCGCAAGCCGCCAAGGCGGCAAACATCGCGGGGATGGTCAGTAGCAGCGCGAGGGCCGGCCTGGGGGACATGGAGCCTAGCGCAACTCGATGCCCACGGGAGCGTGGTCGGAGCCTTCGATATCCTGGCGGATGAAGGCGTCCTTGAGACGCTTGTCGAGGCCCGGGGTGATGATCCAGTAGTCGATTCTCCAGCCCACGTTTCTCTTGCGGGACCCGGAACGGAAACTCCACCAGCTGTATTCATCCGGCACATCGCCGTGGATCCTGCGGAAGGTGTCGATGTAGCCGCGCTCGAACACACTGTCCATCCAGGCGCGTTCCTCGGGAAGGAAGCCGGACGTCACCTCGTTTTCCTTCGGCCGCGCGAGGTCGATGGGGCGGTGGGCGGTGTTCACATCACCGCCAAGCACCAGTTCGTGTCCGGCCTTCCGCTTGCGGTCCCAGTGCTGCTGGAAGCACACATCGA
>JBFWNO010000010.1:26923-45292 GCA_050251015.1 Planctomycetota bacterium | reverse complement strand
TGAGCCGGGAACTTGGGAATTCACCGCCTCCGTCACCGACGTGCTGGGTCGCGGCACACCTGAACCCGGTGTTGAAACTGTGGCGATGGTGGTGGTGGAAGTCTTTGAAAAATCCGAAGCCATGCTTCTCCTGACACTAGCAATGCCCGGTGACTTGGTGCGGGGTGGTGAGAAGATCCAGCTCAAGGTCGAAGGCAAGGACCTCCCAGCAGGCCGGATTCATGTCAGGGACGAAAAAGGCACGGTGGTGGCTGTGCTCGACGAAGCCGGACAGGTCATGATCGAGGCCCCGAAGAAAAGCATGGAGGCCTGGGTGCTGACGGCTTCAGTGATGGACGCTGTTTTCAGCCAGAGCCTGAAGATTCGTGTGGATGCCGACAACCCCGTGGGCCGTCTGGTGTTGGACAAGGCCCCCGAGGGCCATGCCGCGGCTCGTGTGCGCGTGGAGGCCGAGGACAGGGGT
This sequence comes from Planctomycetota bacterium, assembly GCA_050251015.1. Lineage (GTDB taxonomy): Bacteria > Planctomycetota > JBFWNO01 > JBFWNO01 > JBFWNO01 > JBFWNO01. The sequence goes on along the minus strand of JBFWNO010000010.1, from coordinate 44,829 downwards.
CCAGCGGGCGTCGAGGCGGTGGAGGTGGTGGAAAGCAGGGACTTTGGCCGCAGCTGGACCAAGGTGGAGATCAAGAATGACATGCTGGAAGTGGCCAAGGGCGATGACCCCGTGTGGCTCGCAGTGAGGGTGCTCGACAGGGCCGGCTACTGGTCCCGCGCGGTTCCCGACGCCGCAACCCCCGACCTCGTGGTGGCCTGGCCAGGCCAGGAAGGTCCCGGATTCCTCACTTTCGCCGATGCCGGTGTCTACAAGGGAGGCAGCGAAGCCGAGATCAAATGGCGCGGTCTGATGAAGGACGGCGAGCTTCAGTATCTGGCAGGTCCCGAGATGCCTTGGATCCCTGTGGCTGATGTGAAGGCCGGACAGAGGACTGTGCAGTGGAAGATTCCCCGTGACACCACGCGGAGCGCGCTCCTGAGGATTGTCGCTGCAGGTGGCGAGGAACTGTTCCGCAGTCCCACGGCCTTTGCGATTGATTCGACACCCAAAAAATCCATGCTGACCTTCATGGCCTCCGATCTGATCGAGGAACAGGTGGTCTACAGCCGCCAGCGTGCCCTGCCGGAACCACGTCATCCCAAGAGAACGGTCGAGGCTCCGGATGCCCCCGAGGCGGTGGGACCCGTGAGGAGAGTCGGTTCCCAGAAGCCAGCACCCGAGGCGATTCCCGGTGTGGACGGGGTGGATCCTTACGACTTCGCCACCCACATGAGCGCGGCCCGTGATTCCATGGTCAGGGGTGATTTTGGCAAGGCTTCCACTTTCCTGGAAAGCGCCATCCGCCAAAACGGCGAGGATGCCGAAAGCTACTGGATGCTGGCCCAGTGCTACCAGAGGATGCACCGCAAGGAATCCATGGTGGTGGACGCCCTCCACAAGTCCCTGGATCTGGACGCGCGGAATGCCAAGGCCTGGAACCATCTCGGTGTTCTTGCCAAGCTGCGGGAAGACAGGGTGTTGGCCAAGAGCTACTTCCTCAAAGCCTTGGATATCGAGGACTTGCCCGAAACCCACCTGAACATGGCCATCCTTCACTACGAAGACGGTGAAATGGTCCAGGCCCGCGACGGTTTCAACAAGGTCCGCGACCTCCTGCGGGCCGACATGATGCTCGATGCCTACAAGGAAGCCACCTGGCGCTTGACGATGATCTACTCCTATTCCACCCTTAAGGATGAGGAAGTAGCCCGGCGCTTCTGGGCCCAGGTCTTGGAGCTTTTCGGTCGCGACAGCTTCCAGGGCAAGCGCGCCCGCCATTGGCTGGAGGAAGTGAAGGCCCGCTGATCCGATGGCCCTTGATGTGGCCATGGTGGTCTGGCGTGAATTCGACGACCTTCACAGGATCAGGGGCCTGATCGAGTCCCAGTCGGTTCAGCCGGAGAAGGTCCTGCTGGCTGTGAATGATCCTGACAAAGCGGCTCCCCATCTTTCTGGCTGGGTGAAGCCCTGGGATCTTTTCCCTGGATCCAACAGCGGCTATGCGGGGGGACTTGAAAGGGTCTGGAATCGCGGCCAGGCTGAATGGATTCTGGTCATGAACACCGATTTGGAATTCCCTCCCGACACCCTGGAAAGGTTCGAGGCCCTGGCCCGTTCAGTGCCGGATCATGTGGGGGCCATCGGCCCCAAGGTTGTCTATCCCGATGGGCGCTTGCAGGTGGCGGGGGGGTTGATGATGGGACCCGAGGGAATCTGCCGACCGAGGGGGATTGGCCAGGAGGATCGGGGGCAGTTTGACACTCCCGGGTCTGTTCCCCTGCTGTCAGGTTGCTGTCTTCTTCTCAGGCGATCCATGCTCAAGGATGTGGGAGGGTTTGATTCCGGATTCTTCATGTATCTGGAGGAGGTTGATGTGCTGATGAGGGCCCTGTGGGCGGGATGGACCTCACACTATGAGCCCTCGATCAGGGTGGTGCACCGCCATGGTGGATCCGCGGGCCGTTATGGGGCCCTGCAATTGCGGTTGTTGGAACGCAATCATTGGTGGGTGCTTCCGCAACTGCCTCTGGAGATGGCCCTCCTTTCCCCGTTTCGGACAGCGGAAAGGTGGGTGAAAATGGCCCTGGGCCGTTCAAGGGCCGTGCCTGCGACATGGCAGGCACCCTTTCTGGCCCTGGGGGCCACGATCGAGGGATGGGCGGGGCTGCCCCGGCGGCTCCTCAGAAGGAGCCCTCGGCGTGTGGATGCCGCCCGTGTCAGGGAATTGATGAAGGGTCACACGCTGACAATGGATGAATTCCTGGAGTTGCCCTAGAGAAGTCCGGGCAACACCGGGCTATATACTGGCACCACGATGAACATTCTGCTTGTCGCCAGCCACGGAGGCCATTGTGCCGAGCTTCTGTCCCTCCGGGAGGCCTGGGAAGGCCACAAGCAGCTTATGGTGGTGACGCAGGGTGCCGGGAACCCTCCGGGAGTCCTCGAAGTGGACCCCATCGGCGAGGATCTCTGGAGCCTCCTGAAAGCCTTTGTCCGGTTCCGCAGGATTGTGGCGGAATTCCAACCCGATGCGGTGGTCAGCACGGGGGCCGAGGTGGCTCTGCCGGCGATGTTTTGGGGCCGCCTCTACGGGGCCCGCACACTCTACATTGAATGCTCGGCAAGGGTGCGATCCGCCTCCCTGACAGGCAGGATCCTGTCGCGTTGGGTAACGGCATGCTGGGTGCAATGGCCCACGGCATTGGGTGCCTTCAAGGGGCGTGCGCGCTTTCATGGTGGAACTGTATGAGGGTTCTTGTCACTGTCGGCACGCATCAGAGGGGTTTCGACGCCTTGCTCAATTCCCTGGAACCCTGGGCCTCCAAGGGGCGGGACAGTTTCGTGGTGCAGGCGGGGGCTTCCACCACGGTGCTACCGGGGGCGAGGCAACAAGCCTGGTTCACACGGGAGGAATTCGCCAAGGAACTGGCCCTGGCCGATCTGGTGGTGGCCCATCTGGGGTGCGGCATTGCCCGTGAGGTTCAGGTGGCTGGGAAACCCTGCCTGTTCGTGCCTCGCCGTCAAGAGCGCGGGGAGCACATTGATGATCACCAGGAAGAATTGCGGGAAGCCCTTGGAGGGAGGACGGGTCTTGGATTTGCCTCCCCCGATGACGATCTTGAAGCCATGGCGGGATGCCTTGTCGGGACACGACCGCTCCCGCCACCCTGGCAGTCGGATCTGGTGCGTGCCGTGAGGTCCTGGCTGACCCAATCCTGAATTGCAAGAGATTGCTACAGTCGGCGACTGGATAGCGCCGATAGCCTCATTGGGTTATTCCCAAATGAGTGACATGCACATTCTCTACATTGAAGATAACCTCGAATTCCGCCAGCAGGTGACCCGGCGCTACCTGGGAGGGCATCAGGTCACGGGGGCCTCGGACGGCGACGAGGGTGTGCGTCTTTTCGATCTGAGGCATTATGACCTGGTGCTTCTTGACTATCAGATGAATCGCATGCATGGTCCCGAGGTTCTCCGCCACATCCGCAGTCACAACAAGGCCATCCCTGTGGTGGCCTTCAGCATGGATGACGCCCTCAACCAGAAGCTGATCGACGAGGGGGCCACGGACGCGCTTCCCAAGCGTGACGCGGAAAAATTGCCGGAGCTCATCCGTCGGATTGCCTGAAAGAGGGGCCAGGGGCATGGCCCCTTGCAACTTCCACGTGATTCGTCGCGGCGGGCCACGCCCCAGGCCCCTCCGAGAGGTCTCTTGGGATAAAATCACCTTATGAACATCCTCATCATCGGCGGCGGGGGAAGGGAACATGCCATCGCCTGGCGCTTGAGCCAGGATCCGAGGGTGGGTGAGATCTGGAGCTGCCCTGGCAATCCCGGGTTTCCGGGGCACCGAACCAACCTGAAGTCCGATGACCATGTGGGCTTGTTGGATCTCTGCCTCGAGAAAAATATCGCCCTCACAGTTGTCGGCCCCGAGGTCCCCCTGTTTGAGGGATTGGTGGATTTTTTCCGCCGCAAGGGCCAGAGGATCTTCGGGCCCACAAAATCGGCCGCCGAACTGGAGCGCAACAAAATCTTCTCGAAGGAGATCATGAAGTCGGCCAGTATCCCCACGGCCGAATCGCGCATTTTCGGATCCCATGCCGCTGCCCACCATCATGTCGAAAGCATCGGCGGCAGTTGCGTGGTCAAGTTCCCGGGTCCCGCCCAAGGCAAGGGGGCCTTTGTGTGTTCCACTATTGCCGAAGCTTCGGAGGCCCTGAGAATCCTGATGATCGAAAAACCCTTTGGTGAAGGGTCTGTGCTCATCGAGGAGAAGCTCACGGGTCAGGAAGCGTCCTTTTACGTCGTGACAGATGGAGACACTTTGTTCGAGCTTCCGGCCGCCCAGGACCACAAGACGATCTTTGATGGGGACAGAGGGCCGATGACGGGCGGCATGGGAGCCTATGCCCCGGCACCGGTGGTCACCGAGGAAGTGCGCCTGAGGATTCTCCGGGAGATTGCCGTTCCACTGTTGCACACCATGAAGCGTCGCGGGACACCCTACACCGGAGTCCTATTCATCGGCCTGATGATCACGGCTTCGGGCCCCAAGGTGATTGAATTCAACTGCCGATTCGGCGACCCCGAAACCCAGCCCATCATGATGCTGTGGGAGGAGGGTCTTCTCGACACCCTGCTGGCCTGTTCTGGCAGGGCGACCTTAGAGGAGGTGGGCGGCCGGAACCGTTTCTCCAGCGGAGCTTCCACGTGCGTGGTCATGGCATCCGCAGGGTATCCAGCCACCAGCACCAAGGGATGCCCGATCAACCTGCCCCAGAACGTTCCCCCCAACGTCCAGATCTTTCAGGCCGGGACAAGAAAGGGATCTCAGGGTCTTGAGACCGATGGCGGCAGGGTGCTGGGGATCACGGCCAAGGGGGCGACACTTCAAGAGGCCACCGATGCGGCCTATGCCATCGTCAACCAGGTATCCTTTGAGGGTCGCCAATACAGGCGAGACATCGGCCACCATGCCCTGGAACTGGAGCGCAGGGCCGGTCGATGAGGCGCATTGCCGAGAGCCTGAATGCCGGTGAGGTTGTGCTGTTCCCCACCGACACGGTCTATGGTCTTCTGGCCCGTGCCGACGTCCCGAAAGCCATCGACAGGATCTACGAGCTCAAGGGCCGCGATCGATCGAAGCCCCTCGTCCGCCTGACCGACAGGCTGGACCCCCGCGACCCCGTGATCATGGCATTGCCTCCCCGTGCCCTCCGGGTGGTGGCGGCCCTGTGGCCCGGACCCCTGACTGTGGTGGGGGGGGCCGAAGGACTCCGTTGGGCCGACCATCACGATCTCAATGAACTTCTTTCCATGGTCCAGGGCAAGGTGGTGGCCACAAGCGCCAACCTTTCGGGGATGCCGGATCCACGGTCCCTGGCGGAGGTGGCCCCCGAGATCCGTAGTGGTGTGGGGGCGGTGCATGACGGGGCCTGCGGTGGCGACAGGGCCAGCACGGTGGTCCGTTTCACAAGTGACGGTTTCAGCATCCTTCGGGAAGGTCCGGTGCCGGAGGAAGCCCTTCGCTATCTCTGGTGTACCCGCGTGGCCTTTGTCTGTACTGGGAACACTTGCCGATCCCCGATGGCCGAGGGTCTCGCGCGCCATCTGTTGGAACTCAGGCTGGGCACCAAGGATCTCAGCTCCAAGAACCTGATCGTTGAAAGCGCTGGGGTGTCGGCGGCGGATGGTTCGGGACCCTCGCGCCATGCCGTATCGGCCATGAAGGAATGCGGCATTGACATCAGTGGTCACGCCTCACGCAACGCGGTGCATTTGATCCATGTGCCCCCGGATTTCCTATACGGACTGACCCGAGGGCACGTGGAGCACATGAGAGACTTGGGCTTGAAGGCCGAGACACTGTCACCCGAGGGTGACGATGTCACAGATCCCATTGGGGGGGGGCTGGAAACCTATAGGAAGTGCCGGGATGAGATCCAGGCGCATCTGGCCAAGAGGGTGGGGTCCTGGCAACCCCGGGTCAGTTGATGTCGACGAACATCTTGACCTTCTGCTCGTAGAGCATCATCAGCCACGGATTGCCCCAGAAGGGACCTGCGATTTCATCGAGCAGGTTGGGTCCGTATTGCTTGAAGTGCTCGGCAAAGGTCAAACCCGATGTGTCTGTGGGCATCAGCTTGTGGGATGTGCAGACCAGGAGAAGCGCATCACCCGACATGGCGTCGGCATCGACCCCGCTGGTCAAACCCCGACCTGCGGCCAGGTTCTGGAAGAGGGCGGCTGTCATGTCCTCGTGGCCCGTCATCTCATCGAGCTTGTCGTCGGCCCGAATCAGGCCCAGAGACCGTGGAGAGGGAGGTGTCTCCAATTCGGTGCCCACCAGTCGTTTCACTTCGGCCTGCAAGGCGGCGGTGGCCGCTGCGACGTCGCCCTTCGAATCATCGAAGGTCCTGGCATAGGCCGAAAGCGCTGAGCGGGCGGCCTCCAGCTGGCTGGCCCTGCGCAGATCAAGGCGGATCGCAGAGCGATGGGACTCAAGATCGATCACGGTTTCCTTTTGCTTGGCAGTGACACGCCAAATGTAAGGACCTTTCTCGAAATTGCGGACATTCTCGCTGAAGGTTCCGGCTTCAGCCGAGAAGGCGTCGTCCAGGCCCTCGGCGTTGCCGAAGGATGGGAGGCTGTCGATTTCGCGGCGTTTGAGTCCATCAAAACTCACATACTTGACCTTGTGGTTTTTCAGGATTTCGCTGAAGTCCGTGCCCGATCTCCAGTCTGACCTGGCGACTTCCAGCACCTTGCGGGCGGCGACTTCGGCCTGGGCCCAGCGGTAGTGGCGCTCAACGGAATCGCGGACCTCCATGAAGGGCAGGGCCACGGGCTCGTCGGCTGAGACGCTGTCCATGGAGACGCCGTCAAGGGAACGGGGGGCTTCAGGCTGGGGGGCCAGCCAGTGCATCTTGTTGGCTTCATAGTGCTGGCGGAGGATCACCGGATTGGTCTTCACGGCGGCCACATGGTCGGCGCTGGCGGCATACAGACAGATCACGTCGATGTCGGCGGGGAGCGTGTATCCGGGCCTTCCATGGCGGGGTTCACTGTCTTTGTGGGCCATGTAGAAGCGCTCAAGGGCCGCGGCATCCTCCGAGGTGGTCTCTGAGCCGTCACCGGTCACCTTAAGGGAACCAAACTCACGCATGGAAAGGCTGACAAGGCTGGCATCGGCCGCCAAGGCACCCCGACGCCAGCCGCCGGATCCCTGCCCGCCATCAACCCCTGTGTAGCTCAGGGAAGCCGGAATACCCAGGCAGGTGCTGTAGAGCCTGGTGTGCAGGTGCTTGGAGTATTCAAAGATGTAGCGCTTGAGGGCCAGTTTGGCTTCGGGGGGCAGGGCTTCACCCCTGTCGAAGGAGCCATAGTGCCGTTGGAAGACCTGGTAGGCAAGATAGCGGTTCTTGCGCAGGGACTCCAGGGCGGTGTTCTCGGAGATCCGGATGCCGTCGGCATCCATCACCCTGTCGAAAGCCATGTAGGCGGCCGTGGCGGCAATCTTCCTGGCGTTTTCGCGCATGGAATTCTTGAGTTGTTCCACCTTGTCCTCGTTCCGGGTGGGGCTGTTGAGCTCGTCCTGGATGGCCTGGTTCATGGCATCCATGTCGGGCTGGATTCCCATGATGCCCAGTCGCTCGTAGGCGAACTTCAAGGCCTCTTCCATGTCGATTTCGTCGTCTTCAATCTTGAAAAGTGACTTGCCCAATGTGAAGGACCCCGCGCCATAGTCCGTCATGAACACGAAGCTCACGATCAGGAGCACGAGAACAAAGATGAGCATGGGGCCTTGGCGACGACGCAGGGTTTGAAGCATAGGGATTCCTCTCGGACTTAAGGCCTATAAATATAAGGTATTTAACCCCGGAAAAGGGAATCTCCAGCTTCTGGAAGGGGCTTTCCCAGAGCCTCTTCCATCAAGTTCAGGCCCGCTTCGTCTGGGGTAAAAGTCTTGATGAGATCCAGAAGACCCGCCGGCTTGAGCTTCTGGAGAAGATGGTCGACCAGGACGTGGCTTTGGGCGTAAAACAGCTTCACCCGGCTCTCTTCCAGGGGGTATTCCCTGGTCAAGAGGAGGTCCCTCAGCGAGAACAGGTCGCCCGCCGCCGCATGTTGCCCGACGAGGGTCTTGAAATAATCCCTCTTGAAGGCCGGTTCGTTGGAGACGGCCAGCCCCTCATCCAGCCAACAGGGGAGTGTGGCCCCCGGCATGACTGAATGAATGGCCACATGCATCAATTCGTGGGGGATCACAGCCCTGACCAGCTGGGGCGCTGTTTGGTAGGAATGGATTTCCCGCGAGAGCACCTCGTCACCTTGGCCCTTGTGGCGCGTGACTCCGGCACTCCACCCAAGACTTTGGGTGGCCTCCAGGTATTCCTTTTCATCGCGGTGGATGTAGATGTGCAGGGTGGGTTTGAGCTCAGGAGCCTCCGAACCCGTGAGGGCCCGGAAGGAGGAGTCCAGAGCATCGTCCACCACCAGGCTGATCTCGGCGGCCAGCCCGTCGTTATGGTGGTGCAAGACCCATCCCTCACCTTGACGCACCTTCCAGTCGCCAGGCAGGCTTTCTGAGAATCGCTTGCGGATCTGGTCGATGGGCAGGACATTGAACTGCTTCTTGAAATGGGCGCGGGCCTGGTTTTCCAGGACCCTGGTATCGCGGGCCTTCGAGGTTTCTCCGTGGTTCTCGAGGATCCTGCGGTAGGCGGCCTCCGATTCCTCGGGTTTCCGAAGACCCGCCAGAATTTGGGCTTTGAAGAACAGGGCGTTGTCATTGAAGGGACAGAGAGCCAGGACCCTTTCGACAGCCTCCAGCGCCAATTCGTAGCGGGAGGCCTCGATTTCCTCGATCAGGGGGTTGAGGTTGGCGGCAGCCCATCGCTCCTCAAGCAGGCTGATGAGATCGGGATCCGTCTTGAGGGCCCGCTCGTAGTAATTGCGCGCCACGGCCCAGTCGGAGGCCAGGAGCTTGGCATCCCCCATGGCCACCAGACATTCCGCCATCGGGCCCTTCACAGCCAGGGAACGGCCCAGATCCATGTCGACCAGCTTGTCGAACATCAGGTGGGCCTCTGTGTAGAGCCCCTTGGCGTGTGCAAGACGGGCTTCCTTTTCGAGGGCGTCATTCTTGAGGTTGTAGTCCCGGATACGGTTACGGAAATTCAGGATTTGCTCGTTGTCCGGCATCAGGCCGAGGGCCGCCTCGATCTCCACCATGGCCGCGCTCGGACGGCGGGCCTCGAGTTCCTCGGCGCAGAGCTTGGTGCGGGCCTCGACCATGGCCACAACAACCTTGGTTCTTGATTCAGGGGAGGCCGCACCCAGGGCCTCCTCGAGCGTGCGCACGGCCCTGCGGGTCATCCGCCTCGAAAGCTCCTGACGGCCCATCCACAGGAGGACATCCTCGGGCTTTTCCTTCACACGCGACTTCACGTCTTCCATCCTCACGAGGGAGGTCAGGCCGCAACCCAGGTTCACGCGAAGGTGGGTCGCGCTTTCTTCCATCACGAATCCGCGGATCTTGCCCCCTGTCTTGAGCTCGATTTCATCGGAACGCAGGGAGGCCAGAAGGCAAGCGGCCATGACCGCCATCAAAGCCGGTCTGATTTTCATAGGGAAATTATACCGCAGGCTGTCGCGCTACACGCTCAGTTTGGCGGTGCCTTTCGATCGGACTACGCCCACGGTGGCGGCATCCTCAAAGCCGAAGGGCATGATGAATTCCCTGAACGCATGGTTCTGGGCCTCGGGCACGCCCAGAAGGAGCCCTCCGCTGGTCTCGGCATCGCAGATCACGCGGAACTTGGGGTCATCCTTCTTGGTGCCCTGCTTGAGTTCGAGAATGTCGGAGGCGTAGGTGAAATTATTGTCGGCCGCCTTGGTGCACACGCCCTTTTCCATCAGTCTGAGGGCGCCCGGAAGCAGGGTGATGTTCTGGAGATCCAGCTCGACGTGGACCTTGGAGGCCCTGGCCATCTCGGAGGCGTGGCCAATCAGGCCGAAACCCGTGACATCCGTGCAGGAGGAGATGGTGAATTTCTCCCGCGTGCCTTGGGGAAGCCGGTTCAACAGTTGCATGTTGAGAACAGCCGTGCGTTCCTCGATCTCCGTGGCCACTCCCTTGCGGATCCCCGTGTTCACAGGACCGCAGCCCGGCCGCTTGAGCAGGATCAGCACATCGCCCTCGCGGAGCGCGTTGTTCGTCAGGAGACGGCTTTCCTTGCAAAGTCCGTTCACGCTCAGGCCCAGCTTGAGCTCCTTGTCGTTCACGCTGTGCCCGCCGCCCAAGGCGGCACCGGCTTCGGCCGTTTTCTCGTTGAGACCTTCCACCATGGCACGGAGCATGTCTAATGGCAGGTCGGCTACCGGGAAACAGACCAGATTTAGGGCGAGGATGGGATCTCCGCCCATGGCGTAGATGTCGCTCAGGGCATTGGCTGCGGCGATTTTTCCATAGGTGTGGGGATCATCGACCACCGGGGGAATGAAATCGACGGTGGATAGCAGGATGTTGCCGTCGGGGAGTCGGTAAGCGGCTGCATCCTCGAAGTCTTGGGGGCCGCGGATCAGTTCACTGCGGGTGGGGGGCTGGACCTTGCCCAGCACCTCACGAAGCGTGCCCGCCGGGATCTTGGCGGCGCAACCGCCACTGGTGGCATATTTGAACAGAGACTTTCCGTTGGAGAACATGGGAATATTGTAACGCGGATTATGATGGTGACATGTCGGGTGAACAATTATTCGAGATCGCCATCAAGCTCTTTGTGCGGCATGAAGGAAGGCTTCTGGTCCTCACGGCGGGCAACACTGGGGCCGGAGATTTTCCGGGCGGTCGGTTGGCCCCTGTTGATTCGCTCTTTGACCTTCAGTCTTCCATGAAAAGGGAGATCCTGGAGGAGTTGGGCTCGGACGTCCGCTTGAAAGTCGGCACCAAGCCTCTGTTCCATTTTCCCTACACTTCGAAAAACGACACGGTGGAAGTCCTGGGCTTGGCGCATGCCGCCGACTGGGCGGGAGGGGCCATCCGCCTGAGCGATGAGCACACGGGATACCAGTGGCTTCAACCTCAGGATGCCCTTGGCCATTTCAGGGACCATTTTTTGGCGGGCCTCAGGATGTATTTACCTCATCACCACAAGCCGTTGGGGGATTCATTTCTGATGTAGGGGCAGGCCTTGTGCCTGCCCTCCAATGCAGGGCACCCACAAGGGGTGCCCCTACACGGAATCATCCCGTTCCTTCAGCACCCTTCCCTTTTCCGTTCTCTTTGTCACCCCGGCCTCATCCGTCGCCTCAAGGAGGGGGATGGCAAACTTGCGGGTCAGTCCCAGGGTTTCCTTGATGTCGGCAATCTCGATCAACCCCTTTGTCTGGCCGATGGCTCGGATGGTCTCGAGAGCCTTCTCATAGGTTTCCGGGGCCCAGAACACCTGTTCGTTGAGCCTGACAACCTCTCCGTTATCCGTGAGGGCCTGGAGCAAAGAGGCCAGGGTCTTGGGCGGGAGATGTTCGTGGCGCAGGATGTCCTCGGGCAGGGCAGGGGTGAAGCCGCCCCGGCGCACCGCTTCAAGAAAGTGGTCGGCCATCTTTCTCTGTTTGTGGGTCAGCGCGACGAGATGGGTGCGCAGGGCCAGTTTCCCGTGGCTTTCGGCAAAGGTGGCGCCAAAATCCTTGCGGCCCTTGACCACGGACCAACCCGGCCCCAGCTTTTCAAAATGGGGCGCTGTGATCCAGCGTTCACCCGGATGCGCCTTGGCATAGCGCTCGGCGAGAGCCACAGCCTCAGCCAGAAGATCGGAAGGGGCTTCTGGAAGGTGGAATAGCTTCCCGGAGCGAATGATGGAACCCTGTTCCACCAAGTCGGCAAGGATGGCCTCGAATTCCCCGCGTGGTTTGTTGAGGGTCTGCTCCAATTCCTCGAGGTTTTTGAAGGCGTGAGCGCCACGTGTGCCCAGCAGGGCCAGGAGCATGCCCGACACCGACCCATTGAGGGTGGACAGCTGTTCAAGAGCCGCCACGTCCCCAGCCAAGCGACGAGTCAACTTCTTGGAGAGCGTCGAGATCACCGTGCCCCCACCGAGGGTTTCGCGGTTGGCACTGTCACGAACAAGAAATCGGTCTCCGGTGATCGCCAGCATTGGTTCGTGGCTGCGGAACTGCACCAGGGAATCCGATAGGCGTACCCACGCGGCCTTGAGGGATTGGGAGCCGATGAAAAGGGTGATTTCGCTGTGGTCGCGGGGTGTCTTCGCACCTTGGATCAGGGCCAATTTTCCCTCCAATGTCATGGCCGGGGAAAAGCAACCCGGAGCTGCGATCCAGGCACCCCTCACGAGATGTTCGTGGGCGATGCCATGGACATTCACGGCCACGGAATGGCCGGCTTCCACTCGGTCCACGGTGTGCCCATAGGCCTGCAGGGAACGCACGCGGCCCCTGTGATGGCCGGGGAGGACCTCCACCTCATCCTCCACCTTCAGGGAGCCTGAAAAGGGGATCCCCGTGACCACGGTGCCGAATCCTTCCTTTTGGAATGACCGAAGGATGGGCAGTCGGAAGAAGCCGGTGGATTTCTTGGCGGGGGTTTCCAGGGCGATTGATCGGAGAGCGTCTTTGAGAGTTCCGATGCCTTGGCCTGTCTGGGCGCTGACTCTTAACACAGGGGATGATTCCAAGAAGGTGCCCTTCAGGAGGTCCGCCAACTCCAACTCCACAAGATCCAGGGTGTCCTTGTCGACAAGATCGCACTTATTGAGCACCACCAAGCCACGGGGGATCCCAAGAAGGGTGAGGATGTGCAGGTGCTCCCGGGTCTGGGGCATGATGCCGTCATCGGCCGCCACCACCAGCATCACGAGGTCCATGCCGGTGGCCCCGGCAATCATGTTGCGGATGAATTTTTCGTGACCCGGCACATCCACCAGACCTACCGTAAGGCCTTCCTCGAGGATGCAGGGAGCAAACCCGAGATTGATGCTCATGCCGCGCGATTTTTCCTCGGGAGCGGTATCGGTATCGACTCCCGTCAATTGGCGGACAAGGGTGGTTTTGCCATGATCCACATGCCCCGCCGTGCCGACCATCAGTTTGAGGGGGGTGTGCATGCCTGTATTGTAGGGCTGGCCTTAGGGCAAAGCTCCCGTGCGAGGCATGGCGACCTTGCTAAAATCCCTTCATGACCCTCTTCCGCCAGTTGCCGTCCCTTGATCGCCTGTTGGGCGAGCCCTGGGCCCAGCGGTTGATGGCCAGCTCGGGCCGTGAAGCCTTGGCGGCGGCTTGCCGCAGCGCCTTGGAAGCTTCGAGGGAGGCCATTGCTAGGCTGGGGGCCGCCTGGCAGGCTCCTTCGTGGGAAGAGGCGGTCAGGGCGGCCCTCCACACGACGGAGGTTCATCGCACACGCCGAGCCGTGAACGCCACCGGCGTCCTGTTGCACACGGGTCTTGGGAGGGCTGTCCTGCCTTCCAAGGCTGTGAACGCTCTTTCAAGGGGTCTGGGTGGGGCGACCCAGCTCGAGATCGATCCGGTGTCAGGGCAACGCTCACGGCGTGAAGACGCCTCTGCCGCTCTGCTCTCGGCCATCTTCGGGTGTGAGGACGCCCTTGTCGTCAACAACAATGCCGCGGCCACCTTGCTGGTGCTCCATGCCCTGGCGGCGGGGAAGGATGTCGTGATCTCGCGCGGCGAACTGGTGGAGATCGGGGGGTCCTTCAGGCTTCCCGAAATCATGAAGCAAAGCCAGGCCACCTTGAATGAAGTGGGCTGCACCAACCGTACCCATCTTTCGGATTTCAAGTCGGCAATCACCGATCGCACAGGCCTCTTGATGAAGGCGCATGCCAGCAACTACAAGCTGGTTGGTTTCGTCGATGAGGTGCCCCTTGCCGCGTTGGTCTCCCTGGGCCGTGAGATGAAACTGCCCGTGGTGCACGACATTGGTTCCGGGGCCCCCCGGGATCTGGGAGCCTTTGGCCTCAAGGAAGAACCTCTGCCGTCCCGGAGTCTCAAGGAAGGGGCCGATCTGGTGTTTTTCTCGGGAGACAAGCTTCTGGGGGGGCCCCAGTGTGGCATCATCCTGGGTTCCAAGCGTTATGTGGATCTATGTCGGAAGAACCCCCTGGCACGGGCCCTGCGCGTGGGCAAACTGACACTCCTTGCACTGGAAGCCACGCTCATCTTGATTCGCGAGGGGCATTGGGACCATATTCCCCTTTATGCCCGGTTGATGAAAAGTCCTGAGGAACTCAAGGCCGAGGCCGAGGCCCTGTCTGCAGCCATTGCATCACGTTCGGCCCTGTGGACGGTGGCCGTCGAGCCCAGCCCTGGTCAGATGGGCTCGGGTTCCACGCCCGCGGTTGAGCTTCCTTCGTTTCGGGTTACCCTGCAGCGTTCAGGGTTCAATGCCGACCAGATTGCCGCCCGCCTCCGCTCCAAGGACATCCCTGTCTATGGTCATATCCACGACGGCCTCTTCGGGTTGAATGTGCTCTCCATGGTCCCGGAAGATGCGGTCCACGTTCTTGAAGCCTTGGGTGATTAAGCCCGCAGGGTTCTGGTTCGGCATCATGCTGGGTTCAGGCCTCTGGATCTCGGGGATTCCGGATCCTACCCATCCGCTCATGGGACGGACCCTCGCTGTCACGGCTTTGGTGGCCACGTGGTGGATGACCCAGGCCGTCCCCCTGGGCCTGTCCTCCATCATGCCCCTGGCCCTGTTGCCCGCCATGGGAGTCTTGCCATTCGGTCAGGTGCTGGCCCTCTACGCGACCCCCACGGTTTTCCTTTTCATCGGCGGGTTCCTCGTGGCCGGTGCCATGGAACGATGGGGCCTGCACCGCAGGCTGGCCCTGGCCATCCTGGAACGTGGGGTGCTTCGGCGTATGGGGCCCCTGTTGGCTGTGATGGTGGTGACTTTTTTTCTTTCCATGTGGATGAGCAACACGGCCACGGCCCTAATGATGACCCCCTTGGCTATCGCCTTGGCCGGGGATCCGGCTGGCGATCAGCGCAAATCTCTGGCCCCTGCCCTGCTCATGGGGGTGTCCTACGCTGCATCCATCGGAGGGATGGCCTCGTTGGTGGGCACAGCACCCAACCTCAGCTTCCAGAGAATTTATGTGCTCAACTTTCCCGAGGCGGCATCGATCGACATCCTCGGGTGGCTCGCGCTTTGCACACCGCCCTCCGTGCTCATGTTGATGGCGGCCTGGGCCTTGCTGCAGGGCACCAACCGTGGAGGGTTGTCAAAGGCGGGAATGAATCACGAGCCTTCTGGAGCCATACCCATGACGCTGGAGCAAAAGGTGGTGCTTGGAATCTTCGCCGCCATGGTGTTTCTGTGGCTGGGCAAGGGATGGATGGGCCTCGATGTCCTGGATGATGCGGTGGTGGCCCTGGCGGCAGCCCTGGCCCTCTTTCTTTGGAGACGTCCGGGAGGAGGGGGGGTCCTTGATCCTGGGGCCGTCAAGAGACTGCCTTGGGATTTGGTCCTTCTTTTTGGCGGAGGTTTTGCGATATCCAGCGCCTTCAAGGAAAGCGGGCTTTCAAAGGCCCTGGGCACGGACCTGGCCCGATGGGTGGATGGAGCTCCCTACCCCATGATGATCCTCGGGGTCATTGTGTCGTTGACCTTCATTTCGGAGCTCGTCAGCAATACCTCCACGGCAGAACTCACGCTACCCGTTCTGGCGGGGTTGGCGACGGCCCTGGAACTGGATCCCTTGGCCCTGATGTTGCCGGCGACGTTGGCCTGCTCGATGGGCTTCATGCTGCCCGTGGCCACACCGCCGAACACCATCATATACGGCACGGGTCGGGTGCCCCTGAACCAGATGCTGCGTTGCGGGGTCATCATGAATCTGGTGGGGGCGATCATCCTGACCCTCTATTTTTGGGGTCTGAAGGAATGGGGGATTGATCTTTAATGGAATGGATGCAGTGGGTCGGGATGGTGGTCATGGATCTGGGTCTGGTGTTGGCTCTGCTGACAGTACCTCTGGCCCTGCCGGGCATCTGGGTGATGGTGGCTATTGTGTCCCTGGGAACCTGGGCGGGTCTTCAACCCTGGGGCTGGGAATTTGTTGGGTTTGCTGTCGCAACGGGCTTGTTGTCTGAAGTGCTGGAGCACATCCTGTCCTGGACCGGAGTCCTCAAGGCCGGAGGCACGAAGGCCGAGGCCTGGGGGGCCTTTCTTGGATCCTTCATCGGCGGCCTGCTGGGTTCATTGGCGATCCCCATACCGGTGCTGGGGTCTCTTGCAGGCCTCCTGGTGGGCGCCTTTCTGGGGGCCTTCGCCGCGGGGGCTCACCGGGCCAGAAAGGAACGCTTGGAGCTTAGTTGGCGTGCGGCCTGGGCGCGGGCCCTGAGCCTGGCGGTCAAGACAGCCGGGGCCTTGGCCATCCTTGCAGGGACGGTGGCGGCTCAGGTGAGTTTGCTGTGGGCATGATGCAAGCAATGTGCAAGTGCGATCCATCAATGGAAAGGCGGAAAAAATGAGCCAGTTTCAATCCATTCTGATGCCGTTGGGTTTGACTGACAATGATGCTGATGCCATCCGCTACGCGGGGTTCATATCAAGAATGGTAGGGGTCAATACCTTTTACTTTGTGCATGTGAACAATTCCCTGGAAATTCCAAAAGAAATACTTGCGGAGCATCCCAACCTCCTGCCCCCCCTGGATGAAGGCCTTGAGCGGGACATGAAGGTGTTGGTGGAAAGAAATTTTGGTGAGAATCTGTCGCAGATGGAATGTTCCTACAAGGCCATGGAAGGACAATTGGTAGCAGAAGTGCTGCGGTATGCCAGCATCAAGGATGTTGACCTGATTCTGTCGGGCACGAGCAGGGAGGCCGAGAGATCTTCCACCATCACCACCAGCCTGGCCCGCAAGGCATCGTGTCCTGTTCTCTCAGTGCCCTATGGCCACAAGCCAAGTATAAAAACCCTCGGCTGTCCCATGGATTTTTCCAGGCACTCCGAAAGGGCATTTGCCACGGCGTTGGAACTCGCCAATCAGGGGAGGGCAAGGCTGGTGTGCATCCACGCCTACGATGTGCCAAGAAATTTTGCGAAGGCCAGGAAAAGCCATGAGGAATTTGCCGCCATCATGAAGGCTCACGCCCAACATGAGTTCGGCAAGCTTATGAGCACATTCCATTGTGATCCCTCCCAGGTGACCTGTGAATATGTGCTCAATGGTCATCCTCCAGCGGCCATCCACGAGGTGTTGAACCGCACAGGAATCGACATGCTTGTGATCGGTTCGCGTGGCCATGGGGCGGTGGCCTCTATGGTGCTCGGATCCGTGGCGGAGGAGATTCTTCTCACGGCCAAGATCCCCGTGATGGCCGTCAAGGAAAAGGGGGATAACGCGAGTTTTCTTAAGCTGTTCTTCAACGAAGCAGATATAGGCTGATGTCACTGAGGCCTATATCACGATGAAATAGGCCCCTATATAGCACAGGATCAGCAGGATCCCAGAAAATTTATCATGCCTTTGGCGTGAGGCCAGCAGGATGCCCCCCACAGACAGCGCGGCGATGGCGACCAACGAACCTTTGACGGCCAAATCAGCTGATACGGCCACGGGGAACAGTATGGGGCCGATACCGATCGACAGAGTGGAATCAATCATGCAGGCGCCGAAGATGTCGCCCAACGCCAGTTTTCGTTGCTGCCCACGCAGGGCAGCCACCACAACCGAAAGCTCCGGAAGCGAGGTTCCCAGCGACGCTCCGAAAAAGGTCAAGATGTATTCCGGGATTCCAAAGTGGGCGGACAGTGTGATGACGGACTTGATCAGCCCGGTGGCTGCAACGCCCACGACAGCGAATGAGGTCAGTGCTGTCAGTATGAGCAGGGCCATGCCTCGGGATTTGGCAGAAGGCGCACTTGGGGTTTGAAT
>JBFWNO010000010.1:0-26913 GCA_050251015.1 Planctomycetota bacterium | reverse complement strand
ACTTGCAGGCGCCACACAAGCCCTGAGCCCAGGATCCACAAGACGAGCAATGCGAGGCCGTCACCGTGTGAGATGAGAGCGTCGCGCATCAGCCATGAACCACAGGACAGCGAGAAAATGGAAAAGGACATCGTGAGCATGATTTCCTTGCGATCGATAGCGATGGTGCCGCCCGCCACGAAGGGAAACAATCCAAGAATCAGGGCGCACTGGGTGAAGACCGAGCCAATGGAATCCCCGACGTTGATGTCGCCCTTGCCCAAGTAAGACGAGACGATGGAGTTCGTGATCTCAGGGCAATCCGTGCCCAGCGCCACCAATGTGATACCGATGATAAAGGGCGACACATGAAGGCGTTCCGCGACCTCCACGGAGTTCCTGATGCCATTTCGGCTTGCGGCCATCATCACAATGGCACTGCCCACGGCCAATGCTACCCAGAGCAAAGTCATCATTGTTGAGCGTTACCTCTGTGCCTAAGGAGTTTAGCCAGCTCCAGAACTCCCAGCGGGATCAGCGCTATCAGGATGAGGTTCCTGCAGTCAGCCCATTCCATGGGGGGGGTGCTGAAGAAATGTCCTAGAACCGTATTATGGTGGCTCCAGATCTGGAAGGAGATGGAAAGGAAGACCACCATGAAAAGCTTGAGGTTGCTGGCAAGGCTGACCCGCCACAGGGGGCGGGTGTCGCTGCGGCAGCCGAAGGCCCGGAAGAGCTCGGCCAGCACCAGGGTCGCGAAAGCTTGAGCGCGCGCCGCCTCCAAACTGTCATGCTCAAGGGCGTGGATGAAGACCCCAAGGGTCACCGCCCCAGTCAGAGCCCCCGTGATGAGCATGCGACCAAGGAAACCGCCATCGGTGAAGCGCGCGGCACGCCCCCTCGGGAGTTGGCGCATGGTGTCCGGGTCGATGGGATCAGTCGCCAGGCAGAGGGCCGGGAGTCCATCGGTGACGAGGTTGATCCATAAAAGGTGGATGGGCAGGAGGGGTGTGGGCAGGCCGGCGAGCACGCAGGCAAGCATCACGAGCAGTTCTCCGGCATTCCCTGAAAGCAGATAGAGCAGGGTTTTACGGATATTGTTGTAGATCCCGCGCCCCTCCTCCACGGCGGCCACGATGGAGGCAAAGTTGTCGTCAGCGAGCACCATGTCGGCGGCTTCCTTGGTGACTTCGGTGCCCGAGAGCCCCATGGCGATGCCGATGTCGGCTCCCTTGAGAGCCGGGGCGTCGTTCACGCCATCGCCGGTCATGGCCACCACATGTCCGCGTGCCTGCCAGGCCATGACGATGCGCAGTTTGTGCGAGGCTGTGACGCGGGCGAACACGGGGGTGGAGGGCAGTTTTTCCGACAGGGCCTCGTCTGAAAGACCATCGAGTTCAGCACCCGACAGGGCCCCTTGATCGGCTCCGGCGACCCCCAGTTCCCGGGCGATGGCCAGTCCCGTTCTGGGATGGTCGCCAGTGATCATCACCACCCGGATGCCGGCCTGGTGGCAGAGGTCGATGGCTTTTTTCGCCTCGGAGCGGGGGGGGTCCTGTAGGCCCGCCACACCCACAAACACCAGGTTGCTCTCTGCCTCATCTGCCATGAGGTCAGATGTGGGGGTATCCCTGAAGGCGCCCGCGAGGGTCCTGAGGGCTTGGTCACCCATTCTCTCAACGCCCTCGAGGAGGCGCCGCCGGTCGTCTTCCTCCAGCGGCCGGATCCTGCCCTGCTCCATGATGCGGTTGCAGCGCGCCAGCAGCGCATCGGGGGCGCCCTTGGCCAGAACACGGAGCTTCCCGTCGGGGGCCTTATGCACCACGCTCATGCGCTTGCGTTCCGAGTCGAAGGGGTGTTCCCGAACCTTGGGTTGGCGGCTATCAAGATCCGATTTTTGAACGCCCCCCTTGGCGGCCAGGGCCAGCAGGGCCCCCTCGGTGGGATCTCCGATCACCTTCCAGGATCCTTTTGTGTGCTGCAGTGAGGCCGAATTGCAGAGCGCGAAGATCTCAAGGAGGCACGTGAGGGTGGGGGAGGCGTCCCCGCCGTCGCCGATCTGGCCCTCCGGGGCGTAACCCTCGCCGGTCACGTCCAGGGTCTTCCCGTCCACTTCCACGCAGCGCACCGTCATCTCCCCCAGGGTGAGAGTGCCCGTCTTGTCGGTGCAGATGACATTGGCCGAGCCCAGAGTCTCCACTGCCGCCAGGCGCCGGATCAGGGCTTTGCGGCGGGCCATTCGCTGCACACCCACGGCCAGCGCCAGGGTCACCACGGCAGGGAGCCCCTCGGGCACGGCGGCCACAGCCAAACTGATGGAAGTGAGGAGGAGTTCCAGGAAGGGGAGCCCTCTCCACAGGCCCAGCACAAACACCAGAGCCACGATGCCCAGGGAGGCCCACACCAGGATCTTTCCCAGATCCTGCAGCCTTTTTTGCAGGGGAGTCTCCACCTTGTCGGCCTCAGTCAGAAGCGCGGCAATGCCCCCCAACTGCGTGCGCATGCCCGTGGCCACCACCACACCCGCTCCTGATCCGTCCGCCACCGCGGTGCCCATGTAGGCCATGGGGCTCCTGTCGCCCAGCGGCACCTCCGTCTCAACGAGGGCCGGGACTTTCTTCTCCACGGCTTCGGATTCCCCGGTCAGGGCCGCCTCCACAACCAAGAGGCGTGCGGCCTCAATGAGCCTCACATCCGCGCCCACCCTGTCCCCGGCTTCCAGTTCCAGGATGTCCCCGGGCACCAGCTCCGCCGCCGGGATCATCATCGATCGTCCGCCCCGGCGTACCCTGGCGCGTGGCGCCGTCATCCTTTTGAGGGCGGCCAATGATTTTTCCGCGTTGAACTCCTGCATCGCCCCGATCACGGCGTTGAGAAGCACAATGGCCAGGATGGCCCCTGCATCCACCCACTCGCCCAAGAGCCCTGACACCAGCGCCGCTGCCACCAGAATCCCGACCAAGAGACTCTTGAATTGTCGGAGAACAATATCAAGTAAGCGCGGGGGAGGTGCCTCGGCGAGGCTGTTGGGGCCGTGGCTGGCTAGGCGCCGGACAGCCTCTTCAGGGGTCAGGCCATGGGGGGAGGAGTTCAGCCCGGCGAGGACTTTCTCGGCTGCCATGGCGTGCCATGCTTGTGACGATGGTGTTTCCATTCAGAGCACCACGCGGCCCTGTCAAAGCTCCCCTAACGCCCTTCCCATGAGGGGCGCCAAGTCGATAGCGTTGGAGGGGTGGGGGATGGTATTGCAGGTCACAATGCGTCCGGCTCCCGCAGCCTGGAGTGCGGTGTAGGCGTCTCCGGCGAAGAGGGCGTGGACCCCCATGCACACCGGGGGCCTCATCCCGGCCTCCTTCAGGCGCCCCACGGCGGCGATCTGTGTCCTTGCCGTGGAGATGATGTCGTCGACGAGGACGGGTGTACGGTTCTTCCACGGTTCCAGGTGGGGGACGGACACGCTCACCTGTTTGTCGCCCGTGCGGATTTTTTCCAGGACCGTCCATGGAGCCGATGCCAGGGCAGCCACCGATTCCACCCATTGCGCGCTCTCGGAATCCGGGCCGATCAACACAGGATCTGGGACATTCTCGCGGATCCAGGTGGCGATCAGGGGGGCAGCGTGCAGGGCGGTGGAGGGGATCTGGTAGACCGCTTCCAACGTCGGATGGCGGTGCAGGTGGGGATCCACCGTCACCAACCAGTCGACATACCCGGAAAGAAGACGACCGAAAATCAGGGAGGTTACGGCTTCCCCCTCGTGGAACCGGCGGTCTTGGCGCATGTAGGCTAAGTAAGGGGCCACCAATCCCACAGAGCGGGCGCCCAGTTCCTTGGCAGTGGCCGCTGCAAACAGGACCTGCAGCACCTTGGTGTCAGGACTGTGCAGGCTGCAAACCAGGATGACAGGGCGTCCTGTGACGGGTGCTTCGATGCGGACATAGGATTCCTGGTCTGGAAAACGCCGCACTTCAAGTCGACCAACGTCCCCGCCAGCTGCCCTGGCCAGGCTTGCTGCGAAAGCCTCATTCTCGGGCAGGACGAGCATCAAGGGTTTCATGGGGCGCTGTTCTCCAACTGTATGATCCCTGTCTGCCCTGACAGGTAGGTCAGGGCGTAATCAAGTTCTCCGGGCGATTCAGCATGCACCGTGAAGAGTGGCTCGCCGCGCGAGATCAGTTCCCCTATTCTGGCATGAAGCAGGATCCCGGCGGCGGGGGCCTTGGGGGCTCCGGCAAGCTTGGCAATCCTAGCCAGGCGCCGGTTGTCCACGAAAACCACTCGGCCCGTGGAGGTGGCGGGCACCACGGTGGTGTGGCTGGCTTTGGGAGGCTCCCTCATGCCGCCTTGGGCGCGACAGATCGCTTCGAACTTGCGCCAAGCCCTGCCTTCTTCCAATGTTTGTCTGGCCAGAGCCTGCCCCATCCCCGGGTTTGCCGCCCCCGCAATTTCCAGAAGCTCTCCGGCAAGATGAACCCCTCGCTCCTTGAGGTCATGGGGTGCGTTAGGATCTCCCTTGAGAACGGCAAGGACATCCCAGGCTTCCAAGGCGGGGCCGATGCCCCGGCCGACAGGCTGATGGCCATCGGTCAAGATCACCCTCACTTGCAGGCCCACGGCTTGCCCGACAGCAACGAGATGGTCTCGAAGGATGGCCGCCGCTTCGGGGGTCCTGACCTTGGCCGTGGGGCCGACAGGAATGTCGATGATGGCGTGGGTGGACCCTGCGGCGATTTTTTTGGAGAGGATGGAGGCCACCAGCTGTCCGTCGCTGTCGATGTCGAGGGCATGCTCGATCCGGATCAGGATGTCGTCGGCCGGGCTCAGGTGCATCCCTCCACCCCAGGCAATGCATCCGCCCTCCTTCTCCACCACGCGGCGCATGGTCGACAAACTCAACGTCACGGGGGTCAGGGTTTCCATAGTGTCCGCGGTGCCGGCCGGCGATGTGATGGCTCTTGAGGAGGTCTTGGGAATGACGATGCCATTCGCAGCAATGATGGCAACAACAAGGGGGGTGGTCCGGTTTCCGGGAAGTCCACCGACGCAGTGCTTGTCCGCGACCATGGGGGATCCCCAATCCATGCGGTCGCCCGCCCCGACCATGGCCCGTGTCAAGGAGATGATTTCATTGCGGTCAAGACGGTCGTCGGCGCAGGCCGTGATGAAGGAGGAGAGGTGAATGTCCATGTAGCGTCCGGAGATGATGTCCATGATGATCTCCCGGAAGGGACCATCCCCCAAGGTGTTGCCGAAGATCTTGGACCTAAGGTGCCCCAGGGAAGCGATGGGAGGGGCATGGGAGAGCCGCACCTCGTCCCCTTCCCGGGCCTCCAGCTGCTTCCAGGCCGCCTCCGAGAGTCCCGCCTCCCCTGGGGTCAGCCAATCCGAATGGACCACATTCATCGTGGCAATGATTTCACGGCTTCCATGCCGCACCAGGATGCGCGCCTGGGCTCCGAACCCTTCCGCCCGGCAGACGTGGCAATCGCTATGCATGTAGATGATGGGTTCTTGGTAAGTATCGATGCCCACCCGCCGAAGGCGGAGGACGGGATCGGGGCCGGTTTTGCATTGTGTGTTCATGGCCTCACCTTTCCCACCCTCCTCTCCATCACCGCACAAAAGATGCAGGGCGCGATGAAGATGGTCACGAGCTGAATGAGCATGCCCCCGATGGAGGGGATGGCCATCGGTTGCATCACATCCGAACCACGGCCGTCGGAGGTGAAGACGGGGATCAGGCCGAAGACGGTGGTGGCCATGGTCATCAGGCAGGCGCGGATGCGGAGCCTGCTGCCTTGCACCACCAGGGAGCGCACCTCCTCACGAGAGGCCGGGGATTTGCCCTTGAAAGTGTCCTTGAGGTAGGTGAGCATCACCACCGCATCATCATCGGCCACCCCGAGCAAGGCGATCACACCCACCCAGACCGCTACCGAGAGGTTGGCGCCCCACAGGGAGAGCATGATGAGCCCGCCCATCATTTCCACCAGAATCCCCACAAAGGCCGTCGCGGCCATCCAGGAGGAACCCAGGCCCACGCGCAGGGAGACAAACATCAACAGCAGCACGGCGGGGATGAGGATCTTCAGCCGCGCCGTGGCCCTCACCTGCGCCTCGAACTGCCCTCCCCACTGGTAGTAGTAGCCTGCAGGCAACCGGAGACTGCCGTCGGCGATGCGGGCTTTCAGGACCAAGTCGGCATCCTCCACCACGGAGATCTCATCGCGGTCACGTGTGTTGAGGGTCACATAGCCCACCTTCAGGGTGTTCTCGCTCTTGATCTCCTGCGGCCCCAGGGAATAGGAGATGCGGGTCACGGTAGACAGGGGGATCTGGGCACCGGTGGCGGTGGGTAGGAGCACCTTCTCAAGCGACTCCAACGTGTCCCGCAATTCGCGGGCATAGCGCACCCTCACGGGGTAGCGGGCGGTGCCTTCCACCGTGGTGGTGGCGAGCATGCCTCCCACGGCCGTTTCGATCACTTCCTGGATGTCCTGGATGACCACCCCATATCGGGCCGCCGCTTCGCGGTCGATCACATACTCAAGGTAGGGTTTGCCCACGATACGGTCGGCCACCACATCCACGGCTCCGGGAACCTCCTTCAGGATCCGTTCCACCTCAATCCCGATGCGTTCGATCTCATGCAGGTCGGGTCCGAAGATTTTCACCCCCATCATGGCCCGGAAGCCTGAGGAAAGCATAACCAGACGCGTTTGAATGGGTTGCAGCCAGGTGGGCAGGACGCCTGGAATGGCGGTCACGGCCTCAAGTTCCTTCAGGATCTCGGCCTTTGTGAGGGCGCGTTCCTCGGGAAGCAGGGCCGCGAGGGGGGCCTTGAGTGCGGGGGGCCATCCTGAGAACCATCGTTCCACCGGCACGCGGCGCCATTGGGATTCGGGCTTGAGGGTGATGATGGTTTCCACCATGCCGATGGGTGCGGGGTCGAGGGCCGAGTCGGCCCGGCCGATCTTGCCCACCACGTCCAGCACCTCTGGCACATTGCGGATCCCGGCATTCTGCTTGCCGATCACTTCCAGGGCCTGAGTGAGGGATCCTGAAGGCAGGAGGGAGGGCATGTACAGGAAGGATCCCTCGTCGAGGGGGGGCATGAACTCGCGCCCGAGTCCGGGGAAGGTATGCACCAGAGGAGACCATAGGCGGGCCGATTCCAGAGCGGGTTGGATGGGGGATAGGAGAGTGGCCGCCCCCAGCCAGATGGTCATCCCGAGCGCCAAAAGGAAAGAAGGCAGGGCCAGGAACAGGGCCTTGTGCGAGAGAACCCAGCGAAGCGTGGGGATATACAGCCGTTCAATGCCGCGGCTGACGGCATTGTCCTCGGTGGGGCGGAGCTTTTCGGTGGTCATCCGGAGGACGGCGGCAAACACCATGATGCCGATGGCCGCAGCCATGGGCCATCCGGACATGGAGGCACTCTCACCCCACCCCCAGCCCGCGGCCAGGTGTGAGCCCCATGCGGCGAGCAAGGCGGAAGATCCTGCAAGGATCCAACGCGTGCGGCGCCTGAAATTCGGCTCCCTGAGCGTGAGCAGGGCCAGCGATGGTACCACCGTGAGTGCCAGGACCACCGAGGCAGCGATGGCGAAGGTTTTGGTGTACGCGAGGGGCTTGAAGAGCTTGCCTTCCTGATCTTCCAGAAAGAAGACCGGAATGAAGGAAAGGATGGTGTTGACCACAGCCGTGAGGATGGCCGGCCCCACCTCGTGGGCCGCCTCTTCGACCACCTTGAAATAGCCCTCACGCGAGAGGGTTTCAGATCGGCGCGAGGAGAGATGCCGGTAAATGCTCTCGGTCATGATGATGCCCATGTCCGCCACATCGCCGATGGCGATGGCCAGTCCGGCAGCCGACATGATGTTCATATCCACGCCGAAGTGGTACATCCCCAGGAAGGCCAGGGCCATCGACAGGGGCAGGGTGGCCAGGATGGAGATGGAGGCCCTCAGGTGCATGAGAAAGACAAGGACCACGATGCCGGCGCACAGGAGCTCTTCGGTCAGGGCATCCTTCAGAGTCTTCATCGTTTCACCGATGATGACACTGCGATCATAGTAGGGCACGAGAGTCATCCTGGACACGCGGCCATCAGCCAAGGTCTTCACGGGCAGTCCAGGCTCGAGACGGGCGATCTGTTCCTTCACCTTTTGGATCACAGTCCGGGGGTTGGCACCCACACGTGCCAGCACGATGCCACCCACGGCCTCATAGCCCTCCTTGTTGAGGGCGCCACGCCTGAATTCAGGGCCCAGGTTCACCCGGGCCACGTTCTTCACATAGAGGGGAGTGCCGCCCTCCTGGCGAATGACAACGTTCTCCAGATCCTCCACGGTCTTCACAAAGCCCACCCCGCGGACGAAGAACTCGACGCCGTTCTTTTCCACGACCTTGGCACCCACATCAAGATTCGAGCGCCGGACGGCCTCAAAAACATCCCTCAACGAGACGTGATGGGCCCTCATGCGGTCGGGATCCACATCGATCTGGTATTCGCGAACATGCCCCCCGATGGAGGCCACCTCGCTCACACCTGGAATGGCATTGAGCTGATACCGCACGAACCAGTCTTGGACACCCCGGAGCTCCTCGAGCGAGAATCCTTCGCCTTCCAAGGTGTACCAAAACACCTGGCCCAGGGCCGTGGCATCGGGTCCGAGTTCGGGAGTCACCCCTTCGGGGAGCCTGCCTTGGGCCGTTGACAGCCGTTCCAACACCCGGGTCCGGGCCCAATAGTAGTCGGCGTCATCCTCAAAAATGACAAACACCATGGAAAACCCGAGTCCCGACATCGAGCGGATGGTCTTGACCTGGGGAGTGCCCTCCAGAGCGGAGGTCAGGGGATAGGTGACCTGGTCGTCGACATCCTGAGGGGAGCGTCCGGGCCAGTCAGCGAAGACGATGACCTGTTTTTCTCCAATGTCCGGGATGGCATCCACCGGTGTTGCCTGCATGCACCAGAAACCCCACGCGGTGGCCGCGATGGCCAGCACACCGACAAGAAAGGGGTTCCGTAGACACAGGGAAATCAGGGCCCTTGCCATCATCGTGAGTGTCCTTCATGGGTTGGAGGGTGGGGTTCGGGAGCCCTTGTTCCCTTGGGGAGCATCAGGCTGGGTTTTCCCTCGATCTGCGATTGGGAGTCCAGGAGAAAATGACCCTGCACCACCACACGCTCCCCTTCGGTGATGCCGTCAAGCACGGGGTAATCCGCGCCTGCGCGGGGTCCCAGGGTCACCTCGCGTGCCATGTATTCCCCGTCCGCCACCTCGATATACACAATCCTGCGTGTACCCGTGTCGAGTACCGCAGAGACGGGAATGGCGAGAGGATTTTCAGAGGTGGCGCCGATGACCTTGGGGATGAGCTTCATGGAACCGCAGAGCTCGCAGATTCCGGGTTCATCCCTGACGATGCCATGGTGGTCGCAGGTGTAGACGGTTTTGGGTGTTGATGCAGGGGGCTCGGGGTTTTTCACAAGGTCCATCCCGCAGAGGGGGCAGGATCCCGGTGTGTCCTGGGCCACTTCAGGGTGCATGGGGCAGGCATACTTCCCCGCCAGGACACCGACACCCTTCATTCCATCGCCACCCAGGCGGGTGTGGATGAAGACCTTGGCAAACATCCCGGGTTTGAGAACCAAGTCGGGATTGTCGAGGTTGAGGCGCACACGCACGGTGCGTGTGCTCTCCTGCACACGGGGTTCCACAAAGGCCACGGTTCCCCCAAATTTTCTCCCAGGAGCTCCCTCCACTTCCACACGGGCCTCCAGTCCCACGCTGATCCATGGTAATTCATACTCGTAGATGTCCGCGTAAAGCCAGACTTCGGAAAGGTCTGCGACGGTGTAGAGGGGGTCACCCTCCTCCACATACATCCCCTGACGGATGCTTTTTTCTAGGACAGTGCCGCCGATGGGGGCGTGAAGCGTGATTTCATGGATGGGTTTTCCTCCCGAGAGGATGGCCTTGATCTGGTCTTCCATGATGCCCCAGACCCGCAGTTTCTCGCGGGAGCTTTCCTGAGCCGGACCTGTGGACTGGAGGAGATCCTGCTGGGCCACGATGAGGTCGGGTGAGAAAATATCTGCGAGGTGATCGCCCTTGGCCACCAAGGTTCCTGTGAAATCGGCATACAACCTTTCGATGCGTCCATTGAATCGGGCCGTCAGGTGGGCGACCTTCGGTTCAGCGGGTTCGATGCGTCCCACGGTGCGGATCTCGTGATGCAGGATCTTGCGCGACACGGGGGCCACCTCAATGGAGGCGATTTGCCTGGCCCTTGCATCCAGCCGGACGATGTCATCGGCTTGCCCAGGCTTAGTGGGTATCAGATCCATGCCACAAAGCGGACAGACTCCGGGTTTGTCCACGCGGATTTGGGGATGCATGGAACAGGTCCAAATCGTAGCCACCTGTGAACCTGGCTGGGAGGCGGGTTGATCGGGGTGAACCCAAACAATCCAGGCCGTCACTGTTGCTGCCAGCAAGATTGAAAGAATGAAGAGTTGTCTCATGGGGTCTCCTGTCGCCTGTTTTGGCATGGCCATCCATGCACATGCACCACCAAAAGGGCTCCAGCATCACCCGGCGACGTCACGCGCCAGGGAATACTGTTGCCATGATAAGGTGTGGAGGCTTATATCCTGAGAGAAATCAGGCGGGGTAAGGAATAGGGTGGGCCATGAAACATGGATTCAAGAGGAATCTTGTTCCCATGGGTATGAAGGACAACCTCGGAGGGGGGTGGAGCTTTGAAGGGCAAAGTCAGATGGGGCGTCTCAAAGTCCACAGGCGGGAGGGGTGATGGGGCATGGATATCGCAGGAACACTCGCGTGAAGGCCCCTTGGGGATCGGGTCCGAGGCGGGCTCGTGGTGGCAGCAGCTCGAGGCCTGGGACACGACCTCGGCCGGAGCACAGCAGGACATGTTCAGGGGCGTGCAGAGCACCCGCCCTGATAACACCAGGAGAATGGCCAGCACCACCGGGACAAGGGCTTGGCCAGTTCTCCCGTATCTCATGATCTGAACCCGGAGATCGAGTCGCGGATCCTCTTGGCGATGGGAAGGTCGTCCTTCCCTTCAATGAGAGCTTCCAGTTTGGTGCAGGTGTCGACGATCTTCTTCTGGTTGACTTCCTTGCAGGAGGCGCAACCCGACTTGAAGACCTTGGCACCCGAACGCATGCATGTCTCGCAGGACTTCAGGCGCTCCAGGGACTTCAGGAGGGACTTTGACTCGTTATCCAACTTGATCGCTGCCTTGAGTTCGGCACTGGCCTTGTATTCGGTGATGGTTCCTGCGATGCCTTTGGCGGCATAGGAGGATCCGGAGAATTCCTTTTCCAGGGCGTTGAGTTCGGCAATCAGGGTCGATGGATTGGTGCCGATCAAGGTGAGCGCGTTGTTCTTTTTGGCATCGGCATAACCCACGAGGATGTCGTGGAGGCGCTTGCACTCGGCCTTGGCCGTGTCGTCACTGGCGAGAGCCTTGTCGGCTTCACTCAAAGGTTTGGCCCCTTCTTCTGAGGAGTCCTGGAGAATGGATTCCAGCCTGCCCAAGATGGATCCGAGACCCTTAGCGGATTCCACCTGTTTGGCGAGTTCGCCGATCTTGGTGAAGGGTTCTTCGCCCAGGTAAAGATTGGGTGTCTCAGCGAGGAGTTTGGTGACCCAAGCATCGAGATCGTCGGGCCTGCCGGCATGCACCATCTCGCCCTTGTGGTTGAAAATGCCGTAATAGGGGATGCCCTTGGTCTGGACCAGGGGGTGATTGGCACCGTTGACCACAGACAGGTTGGGTTCATCGCCCACCACACCCTGGGAGGTCACGAAATTCTTGATGTCATCGATTGAACCGCTTTGGGCATGGGACGTGATGATATGCAGGGGTCGGCCTTTGTGGCTTTTGGCCAAAGACACCATGTGGGGATAGAGGGCACGGCAGGGGGGGCATTGAAGTCCCCAGAGCTCCAGGACTACGACCTTGCCCTTGAGAGATGGAACATTCAAAGGGGCCCCAATCACATGAGTGCCGGGGCTGAGTTGTTCGATTGTGCTTTCAGCCTTGAGGAGTTTGCCAGGAGCGAGCGCCATCAGGGCAACGAGGGCAACCATGTGGATTGTTCTGATTAAGCTCATGACAGAGGCTCCTTTTTTTGCAAAACCGATTCTTCTTGCTATTTATGTCTTAAAAAAGGCGATACCTTCGAAAATAATGCCCGCATTAAATTTGCAAATAGTTAAAGGATGGCGCATCACGATCATGAAGCGCGATTTGGGTGCCTCAAAACCCTTATTTGATTGCGGAAATGGCGTCGAGAATTTTCTTGGAAATGGGGAGGTTGTCTTTTCCTGCAACCATGGCTTCCAGTTTGGCACTGGCCTCTGAGATCTTCTTCTGATTGGCCGCCTTGCAGGTGGAACAATCAGGCTTGAAGATTTTGGTGCCCGATCGCATGCAGTTTTCGCAGGATTTCATGCGTTCCAATGATTTGAGGATAGCCTTGGATTCGTTTTCCAATTTGATGGCCGACTTGAGATCGGGGCTGGCCTTGTAGTCGGTGATGGCTTTGGTGATCTTTTCTTTGGCGAAGGCTGATCCCGCGAGCTCTTTTTCGATGGCGTTTAAGGCGGGGATGAGTCCGGATGGAGTGGAACCCTCAAGGGAAAGGGCCGCATTCATTTTGGCCTCTCCATAACTGACGAGCACATCAATCAGGCGCTGGCACTCTTCCTTGGCGGTTTCATCCCCGGCCAGGGCCGCATCAGCCTCACTGAGGGGTTTGTCTCCACCTCCGGCAACGATGCTTTCCAGACGGGCCAGCAAGGCTCCTAGGTTTTTGCCGCCTTCAACCTGCTTGGCAAGATCGGCAATTTTTGTGAAGGGGGCCTCGCCGAGATACAGACTCGGAGTGTCCTTGATCAAGGTTGCGATCAGGGCATCATCCACGGCCCCCACGGATGTTTTGACCAGTTGACCCTTGTGGTTGAAGATCCCGTAGTAAGGAATTCCTTTTGACTTGATCCCAGGATGGGAGGCCTGGCTTGCCACTGTGAAGTTGGGCTCGTTCTCATCCATATTGCAGGGGTCTTTGAGGAAGGCGATGATCGTGGCGTTGTCGGCGCTCTGACAATGGCTGGCGATCAGGTGGAAGGGCTTGTCTTTGTATTGTCTGGCCAAACTGACCAGATGGGGGAAACCCGCTTTACAGGGGGGTCAACCCATCCCCCAGAGTTCCATGACAACAACCTTCCCCATGAGGGATTTCTTGTCGATGGGGGCTCCATAGATGTGTGAGCCAAGATTGATTTGATCAATGGTTTCAAGTGATTGGGCAATCAGGTGCGATGGAAGTGCGGCAACAAAAGCCATGGCTAGGCCTATGAACCACTTTTTCATTCGTGTCATGGGCTGGCGCATAACCGTTATTGTATCACCCCAATCACTGTTAACGACAAACGGACTATTTGTCATCGGCCTGCTCTTTTTCCGCCTCCAAGATCAACGACTCGATCAAGGCGTCATCCACGGCCCCGTGGGCCGTTTTGACCAAAACACCCTTATGGTTGAAGACTCCCCAGTGAGGGATCCCCTTGGGGGTGATACCGGGATGGGAGCCTTGGTCAACCACGGAGAGAGCCGGCTCATTTTCCTCCATGTTGCACTCGTCCTTCAAAAAGGCCATGAAATCGGCTGTCTTGAAGCCTCCTTGCCAATTTGAAGCAATCAGGTGGAAGGGCTTGTCCTTGTGTTTCCTGGCCAGGCTGATCAGATGGGGGAAGCCCTTCTTGCAGGGGGGGCAGGCCAGACCCCAGAATTCCATCAAGACCACTTTCCCCTCCAACGTCTTTGGTTCAACTGGCGCTCCATAGATCCGGGTACCCAGCTTGATGGCCTTGACCGAGTCGTTGGCTTCGGAGTGCAAGCCCAGGGGTGAGAGGAAGGCGCAAGCCAGGGTCAGTAGCTTGAGGAACTTTGCTGGAAATATTCTCTTGGCGCCCATGCTTCCCCGTTATTGTAATGCCAGTTGAACCATGAAGAAGCGAGTGCCGGACGTCATCCTGATCATCGTGGCCTTTTCCTTGGCCAGCCTTGGAGTCTGGGGCAATGGCCCTGTCAGGGATGATCATGTCTTTCTGGTCCCCACGGACACGGATGTGTCATGGACGGGATTGCGGACGCTCATGGGTGAGGGGTTTTTCCCGGGAGGAGACCCTTACTACTACCGTCCGCTGACTCGGTGGCTTTTTCGCCTCGAGAATCTTGTCACGGGCGGGTCCATGAACGGCTACCATCTGATCAATCTCTCCCTGTACGCCTTGTTGTTGGCCTTGGTCAACGAAGTTTTGAGACCCTGGTTTTCCAACCGCTGGGCCCGCATCACGGGGCTCCTGCTGGTGGGCCTGCATCCTGCCACCCATTCGATTTGGGTGTATCTCACCGGCACCGATATCCTGCCATTCATCGCCATGTCGGCGGCCATCCTGCTTTCCCGCATCAAGGGTTGGAGAGGGGTCGTGGCTTCATCCTCGATCCTGTTTCTGGGATGTTTTGCCAAGGAAAGCGGTGTCCTGGGATATCCCCTTGTGTTGGGGCTCTATGTATGGAACAGACGTGGGCGGGAGGCTGCGGCGTTTTTCTTCCTGTCGCTTCCCCTTGGCATTCTTTACCTCGTCCAACGATCCGGGGTGGTGGCGACGCCTCAGGTGGTGTGGCAGGACCCAGCACTGTGGTTGGCGATCCTGCGAGAAAGCTTCTGGGCTCCGGTCTTGGCCCTCCTGCGCCCGGACCTCTGCCAGCAGGAAAATTTTGTGAGGGTGACCTTTGAGGGGGCCACGACCTTCAGCTGCATTGCCGGGTTGGCTTGGCTGTGTGTGATGGGGGTATGGTTGAGATCACGCCAGGTGAGGGTATTGGCAGGTGTGGGTCTTTACTGGTTATTTTTTGCTCTGGTGATCCCGAACAGCAGGCCTTCCCTTGAGCTCTCGGATGGTCCGGATTCCGTGCTGGTTCTCTATGTTCCCGATCACCTTTTGTTTGTACCCCTGCTAGTGATCATCGTCCCCTGTATCAACGGATTGTCCTCCTCGATGGTAGGCCGTGGGGTTGGCACCTTGGCCCTTGTGGCTGTGGCTATCGTGGGTTTGAGCAAGCAAGGGGAATGGAGAGATGAGGAAAGCCTGTTTCGAGCCATCGTGAAGAGGGGGCCGGCCACCAGCAAACCCTACAAGATCCTGGCTTATCGACTGCACCAGTCAGGACGCCAAGCTGAAGCCCTGGCCGTGGTCGAGGAAGCCCTATCAATGGGTTTCAAAAACTCAGAACTGTTCCATGTGGCTTCCTCGGTGGCGGCCTCCGGAAATGACCCCCGCTCCGGGGTTTGGCTGGAGGCCGGGGCCCGTGAGGCCGTTCGCGAATGCCAGGCCGAGATTCCCTTTCTCTTGGCGTCACCCGATGGCAAGATGAAGGTGCTCAATCTCCTTGAACTCAGGGCCAGGATGTTTCCATTTGAGCCTTGGTTCAGGGTTCAGCAGGGAAGGATCAGGTGAGACGCGATTCTGTGATCATTGTCTTGGCATTTCTTGTCGCATCGCTGGGTGTTTGGAACAACGGCTTTGTCCGGGATGACCTGCTTTTTTTCAGAGCGGTAGATTGTGATCTCTCACCATCCTCGGTCATCACTCTTTTCAAGCAATGCTATTTCCATGAGGCGGGGGAGATTTTTTATTACAGGCCTTTGGCCCGCCTTTTCTACAGGGTCGAGAACTTTTTTTTCCAGGCAGACCCTAGGGGCTACCACGCCGTGGCGGTGGCACTGTACGCCCTATTCCTCTGCACCTTGAATGTCGTGCTCAAGCCGTGGGTTCCCGGACGAGTCGAACGTCTTATCGGACTCTTGTGGTTGGGACTGCACCCCCTGACTCACAGTTATTGGGTTTACATGACAGGCCTTGTCGACACACTGCCGCTACTCATGACCTGCCTGGCCATCCTCTCTGCCCGCACCGGACACGCCCTGGGTCTCGCTGGATCGCTGGCGGCTTGCACGTTGGCGGTCTTTTCCAAGGAGGTGGGGATCTTCAGCTACGCAATCGTGGCTTGGGAACTGTGGAGAATCGGGCGTGGCCGCATGTTGGCCCGTTTTCTGGTTGGGGGATGGGTCACGGCGGGGGGATATCTCATCCTTCGATCGTTTGTGGCTTCAACTCCAGCCGTCGATTCATTCTGGGGCATGGTTCCCCTGGTCTTGGCTCTTGGGCGTGAAAGTTTTTGGACTCTGCTCCAGACCTTGCTACGTCCCGACCTTTGCCAGCAGGAATATCACGTCTTGTCGGAGTTCCCGGGCGACTTTGTCTTTTTGTGTGGATCCCTTGCGGTCTGGTTTGGCTTGGCATGCACAGCCCTCCGCTGGCGTCTCAAAGCTTTTGTGCCTTTAGCACTCCTCTTCCTCGCGTTCTGGTCCCTGAACATCTTCAATATGTATTTTTCCATCGAGCTCAGCGATGAAGGAAGAGTTGTGCATCTCCTGTACATTCCAGATCACTTGCAGTTTGTTCCACTGGCTTGTGTGCTCTTTCCTCTAGTGATTACACTGTGCCAGTCTCGCCATGGCATGACTCTGGTCTTGGCGGCCGCGGTCTTGACCTCGGTGGTGAGTGCACTGAAGGTGGGTGAGTGGCACGATGAAACCTCCCTGTTTGAGGCCATCGTGCGACGAGAGCCGCCCCTTTCAAGACCCTATCGTGTCTTGGCACTACGGCAACTGGAGGCCAGAAATCTGGAAGGTGCGATCCTCACCATCAACAGGGCCTTGAAAAAAGGACTCAAGAACAGCGAGCTCTACCACTTGGCCTCACAAACCGCCGGCCTATCGGGTGATGAAGCCATGGAGGCTGCCATGGAAGCCGACGCTATTCGTCGCGGCATCCTTGAAAGCATGATCGAATTGCCCATCATCCTCAGGAATCCCGATGGCCGGGAAAAGGCCCAGGTCTACCTGCAAGGCAAGCAACAGCTTTTCCCACGGGAGCCCTGGTTCCAGAAGCAGGCTGAAGTTCTAAAGTAGAATGAAAGCATGACCTCCAAAGAAAAGGGTTTTTATTCCTCTCTGGGTGTCAGCGCCCGCAAGGGCGATGTGCATGCGGCCGTGGGTGAATCGGCGGGGGGGCTGTTCCCCGGGGCCTTTTGCAAGATCATCCCCGATCATTTGACGGGTTCCCAGGACCATTGTTTGGCCCTCCATGCCGACGGGGCCGGCACCAAGAGCGTGCTGGCTTACCTGTATTGGAAGGAAACGGGTGATGTGAGTGTGTTCCGCGGGATCAGCCAGGATTCCCTGGTGATGAATCTCGATGACCTAGCCTGTGTGGGGGCCACGGGCCCCTTCCTGGTGTCCAACACTATTGCCCGCAATGCCCACAGGATCCCCAAGGAGGTGATCCGGGAGGTGATTGAGGGATATAAGGAGTGTGCCTGGATTCTCGGTGGACAGGGAGTTGACGTGGAGTTGTGCGGGGGTGAAACAGCCGATATGGGCGATCTCACTGGCACGCTGATTGTCGATTCCACTGTTTGCGTGCGCCTGGAACGCACCAAAGTTATCGATGCCTCCTGCATTCAGGTGGGAGACGCCATTGTAGGCCTGCATTCTTACGGCCTGGTTCCCGGCGAGACGAGGGAGAATTCCGGCATCGGATCCAACGGCCTAACGGCGGCCCGACATGCCCTTTTGAAGCGCGATTACGCCCGTAAGTATCCCGAGGCCTTCTCCTCCACCTTGAAGCCCGAGGAAGTCTTTGGCGGTGCCTTTGCCCTTGGTGATCCACTGCCGGGTTCACCCCTGTCCGTGGGCGAGGCCCTTCTTTCACCCACCCGCAGTTTTGCCCCCTTTGTCAAAAGACTCCTGGGTGAGATGGCAATCACCCGCGTACACGGACTCATCCACAATTCAGGGGGGGGCTTGGGCAAGTGTCTGCGCTTCGGTGCGGGCCTGACATTCGTGAAGGATTCGTTGCCACCCCTGCCGCCGCTGTTCCAGGCCCTCCTGAAAAGCGGTCATCTTCAGGAACGGGAGATGAACGAGGTCTTCAACATGGGCATTCGCCTGGAGGTCTATGTGGATCCCAGGGATGTCCCTTCCGTCTGCGATATCGCGAAGTCCATGGGGCTCGGAGCCGGAATGATCGGGAGAGTGGAGCCTGGCTCCGGCCAGGGCAACAGCCTTGAGGTCAAGCGCGAAGGCCGCACCGAGGTCTACACCTTGTGAGTCAGGGTTCCGCATCCTGGCCCTTGGTGGTGTCGGTAGCCTTGATCGCCGGGGGAGCCGGATACTTGCTGGCTCCCCGGGAACAACGATCTGTCCAATCTGCCATGGAGGGTCAGGAAGGGATGGGTTCTGGAGCAAACACTCCACAAGTCAGCGGGGCCTTGGGTCAGCTTGATGAAATCTCCGCTGAACGCGATGCCTTAAAGAAACAGATTGGCGAACTCGTGACCCGACTGGAGAAGGCTTCATCGCAGAATCGCGAGTACGAGGAAACCATCAGGATGTTGAAAGCGGCGGTCCAGTCGCCCAAGGCCGACAGCGTCTCCCCCACGGAGGCGCAGCCCCTAAAGGCTTTGGCCCCGGCTCCCATCCCCTCTTCCCAATGGCAGGCGGCCCTGGACAAGGTGGACTGGGAGGTCACGGGCCAAGCCCTCAAGGAGATGCTTCCCCTTGTGGCTGAATACGCCGCCTGCATCAGGGAAGGTAAGTCCGTACCCGATAGCTCAGTCGGCATCGCCCGCTGGAGCAATGTGCTGGTAGACACCGCCCTCAAGCTCAGGGACGCGGGACTCCCTGGATCCGGGGTCAACGGTCCGTATACCCATTACGCGGCTGTGGTGAATCAGGTGGCCACCTATTTAGAACGCATGAACCTGCCCCTTTCACCGGAGCAAGGGAAGGCCTTCGGGGACATCGCCGGGGATTTCAGTACACGCGATGAGCGAAGGGTGGACAGCCATGGCGCCGAGGTGCCCTTGCTTGGACGCATCCTGGCTGAAAGCAGGTTGAAGGCGGGATTTTATGCCGCGCTCCGTCAGGAGCTGGATCCTCCCCAGAGACAGGCGCTGGCTCCCGAGGATCTCCGGGACAGGGTGGGGGTGGATCTCTTCTCCCCGGCCCTGCTGTGGGCCACGGGGATGAAACCCTTGAAGGTGACTGGCAGAGAGGATTTTGCCCGAGTGCTGAAGTCGGAACTGGTGCGTGAATTGGAGCTGGGGCCCGAGGAATCGGGGAGAGTCGGGGCTATCCTCGAGGATTGGGTGACCGGGCTTGAGGCGTCACACCTAGATCCAGGGGATGCCCTTGAGCACATGGGGATGGTGAAACTGTCTCGGATTCATGATGCCGCCTCCGACCAGCTTGCGCTCTTCGAGAAGTTGATGCCTGCCGGCATCTTGACCCCCCGGCAGCAGGATCTGCTGAGGGGGGTCAGCCATGTCTGGGTGGCGCTCAGGCCTTAGAGGACGTAAAGGATTTCCTCGTACTTGGGGAAGGGCCACAGATCGTCGTCCACGATGGTTTCGAGCGAGTCGATCACCTCGCGGGTGGCGGCCATTTGAGGCAGGACCTTCTTGCCATAAACTGACGCCTGCTCAAAGTGGTCGTGGGTCTCGGCGGCCGTGTCGAGGGTCTTCCTCAGTGCATCGAGGGCATCCTTGAGGCTGTTGATCTTTTCGACGACATCCCCCAGCATCCCCTTGGCGGCCTTCTGCCCGATCTTGGCGTCGAGCGCCGCGGTGGATGAGATTGTGTCCGCCAGGCGCTTCTGGTGCCCTAGGGCAGCGGGGAGGATGCGCGTCAGGCCGAGGTTCAGCAGGGTCTTGCCCTCGATGTTGATCTTTTTCGAGAAGATCTCATGGTGGATGAGGGAGCGGGCCTCGCTTTCACGGCGGCTCATGACGTTATGGCGTTCGAACAGGGATGTGGTCTCGGAGTCGTTGTAGACGCCAAGGGCATCCACCGTGGTACGGAGGTTCTTGAGACCCCTGTTCTCCGCTTCCTTCTGCCATTCCTTGGTGTAGTTGTCGCCGTTGAAAATCACGCGCTTGTGGTCCTTGAGTGTCTTCGAGACCACTTTGTGGATGGCCGCATTGAGATCTCCCTTATCCTTCTTCGCGGCGGCCTCGATTTCCTTCGCCATGTGCTCGAAGCTGTCGGCGGCGATGGTGTTGATGATGGTGTTGGGGATCGTGATGCTTTGGCTGGAGCCCACCGCGCGGAACTCGAACTTGTTGCCGGTGAAGGCAAAGGGCGAGGTGCGGTTGCGGTCGGTGTTGTGGCGGGGCAGGGCCGGCAGGGTGTTGACCCCAATGTTCAGGCTCTGGTTGCCGGCTCCGGCCATTTTCTTGCCGCCGGTGAGGTGTTCCACCACGGCTGTGAGCTGGTCGCCAAGGAAGGCGCTGATGATGGCCGGGGGGGCTTCATTGGCGCCGAGCCTGTGGTCGTTGCCTGGCTGAGCCACGCTGGCCCGAAGGAGGTCGTTGTGCACATCAACAGCACGGATCACAGCGGCAAGGAACACCAGGAACTTGGCGTTTTCATGGGGTGTCTCACCCGGGTCGAGCAGGTTGTTCCCGAGGTCGTCAGCCATGGACCAGTTGTTGTGCTTCCCCGAGCCGTTGATGCCGGCGAAGGGTTTTTCATGCAGGAGGCACACCAGGTCGTGTTGGTCGGCCACATCACGGAGGATCTCCATCACCAGCATGTTGTGGTCGCTGGCCAGGTTGGCCACTTCGTAGATGCAGGCCAGTTCATACTGGGCCGGAGCCACTTCATTGTGGCGGGTCTTCACCGGGATCCCCAGTTTGTAGAGTTCGCGCTCGACATGACGCATGAAGGCCAAAATGCGGGGCTTGATGGAGCCGAAATAGTGGTCCTCAAGCTCCTGACCCTTGCTGGGTCGGGCCCCGAACAGGGTGCGGCCCGTGGCCACGAGGTCAGGGCGGAGGTAATAGAAGTTCTTGTCGACAAGGAAGTATTCTTGTTCAGCACCCACCGTGCTCACCACCCGGGTCACATCGTTGTAACCGATGGTGTGAAGAAGACGCACAGCCTGTTTCGAGATGGCGTCCATGGAACGCAGGAGGGGGGTCTTCTTGTCGAGTGATTCGCCCGTGTAGCTGTAGAAGGCCGTAGGGATACACAGGGTGCGGCCACTGCGGGATTCGCGGATGAAGACGGGGGAGCTGGGATCCCAGGCCGTGTAACCGCGGGCCTCAAAGGTGGCGCGGATGCCGCCCGAGGGGAAGCTGGAGGCGTCGGGTTCCCCTTGGATCAGTTCGGAGCCCGAAAAGGCGAGGACGGTTTTACCGCCCTGGGGTGTGATGAAGGAATCGTGCTTTTCAGCAGTGGATCCTGTCATGGGTTGGAACCAGTGGGTGTAGTGGGTGGCACCCAGTTCCACGGCCCAGTCGCGCATGGCTACAGCCACCACATCGGCGATGGTCAGGTCGAGAGGTTGACCCTTGTCGATGGTCTTCCTAAGCGAGTTGTAAACGGCCTTGGGGAGCTTGGCCCGCATCACACGGTCATCGAACACCAGGGAACCGAAGATTTCCTCGATGTTGGTGGTTTCAGCCGGAATCGTGGATTGTGCGCGGTTGCAAATGGATTGGATGGCCTGGCGGCGCTCACTGCTTGTCATTCTTTCCCCCTGTGATGTGTCTTAACGGCCTCTCGGGACCTTCCACGATTTGGAAGGCCTTTAAGGATGCGAATTATAGGGGGGGAGGCCTGGGAGCTCAATGTGTCTCGTCTTGAAGACCCTGAAGGCTCCTCTTCCGGCAAGATATCAAGGAACGGCCTTCAGTTTTCGACTTGATCCAACGATGGTAAAATGTTGCCAGATATGATGTTCCGTCTAAAAAACATGATTTTGAGGTTCATTCTGAAGCGCGAGTTTGCGGTTTGGAATGTGCTTTCCTGGCCCCGGGGCTACCAGCTTGAGGAAGCCTTGGGAGGGGATCCCAAGTCCAGGGAAGCCTCGCACAAACCTGACTCGGGCCGGACTCGCTAATGAAACTCCTCCTGATCAGTCCCCCCTTCACCGGGTTTGGTGGCATGGATGGCCAGGGTGGCAAGCAGGCTCCCCTCAATATCTGCTACATCGCCGCGGAGGTCCGCAAGAACCATCCCCAAGTGGAGCTTCGCTTGCTCGACGGTGAGAACCTGCGTGTGTCGCATGATGATGTGGAAAAGGAAGTCCGTGACTTCCAGCCCGACATCGTGGGGATGACCTTCCCCACTCCGGCTTACCTCACCGTCAAGGAATGCGCGGCCCGGGTCAAGAAGGTTGGACGCCAGATCCAGGTGGTGGTCGGTGGCCCGCACCCGAGCGCCTTCCCCGCCGAGATCCTGGATGAGATGCCCGACATCGACCTGTGCTTCTCGGGTGAAAGCGAAAAATCCTTCTCGGAATACATCGGCAAGTGCCTGCATGGCGGGGCCATCTCCGACATCGCCGGGCTCACCTACCGTGACGCCTCCGGCAAGGGCCACCGCAATCCCAACCACGAGCTCATCGAGGATCTCGACACTTTGGATTTCCCCGCAAGGGACCTCCTGCCCCACATCAAATACTACTCCCATGCCGTGAAGCGCGTCTCTACCCGCAACTGTGGCAACATGATCACTTCGCGCGGCTGCCCCTACGACTGCACCTACTGCGAAAGCAAGGTCATCTGGACACGCAAGGCCCGGGTGCGCTCGCCCCAAAACGTGGTCGATGAAATCGACGAGATGGTGAACAAGTACGGGATCGGGGAAATCAATTTCCACGACGACATCTTCCCCATGCGCCGAGACCGCACCATTGAGATCTGCCAGATGATCCAAAAGCGCAAACTGGATGTCCGCTGGATCTGCATGAGCCGCGTGAATTTCGTGTGGGACGATGTGATGGCCGAGATGCACAAGGCGGGTTGCCGCCGCATCATGTTCGGCCTGGAGTCGGGCTCGAACACCATTCTCAAGAACATCAAGAAGAATGCCACAGTGGAGCGTGCCTACGAGGCTGTGCAGATCTGCAAGAAGGCCGGCATCGAGACCATGGGATCCTTCATGGTCGGCAACATCGGCGAGACCGAAGACACCATCCGCGAGACCATCGACTTCGCCAAAAAGCTCGATCTCGACACCGCCTCGTTCTTTGTGGCCATCCCCTATCCCGGCACCGAACTCTACAGCCAGGCTGTGGCCCTGGGTTACCTGCCGCCGAAGGTGAATTGGCAGGATTTCTGCGTGGTGGGTGAGCGTTCGGGTCCCCTCAACCTGCCCACCATGAGCAACGAGCGTTTGCGCTACTGGCAGGCCAAGGCCCTCCAGGAGTTCTACATCCGCCCGAAGTTTGTGTGGAAGCGACTCCAGGGCATCCGCTCACTCAAAGATGTGGGCATTCTTCTGTATGGTGCGCGCACCCTGGTGAGCATGAGCGCAGCCGGCCGCAAGAGCGGTAAGACCCCTTTCCAAAAGACGGGGCTCCAGACAACCTAACGGATTTGCCACACGCTGTAATGCGTGTCTTCCCAGATTTTGGTGCCTGGAATACGTTCCGGTTTGAAGGTTGAGTGGGGCTTGAGCGTCACGGGATTCTCATTGGCCGTTTCGATCACCACGTAATCGCAGGCAAAACGGGGTTTCCAGGGGCCCTCTTGCTGGGACGCCAGCAATGCGGCATAGCCCTCTATCAAGTGGCGTCTGATGCTGTCGGGCACGTTCTCGTAGCCTCCGGATTGGCGGTGAAAGTGGCTGCCATAGTGCAGGCTGGTGCGGTGCGCGAGATACTTGTCGAGGGCCTCGGTGTAGTTTTCCAGCGTCATTCCCTGCAGGTAATCCTGGCTGTCGAGGCGCTCCGAGTATTCCTTTTGGAAGATCAGCTGGGCCTGGCCATGTCCGCAGTTGTAGGCGTTGAGGCCGGCGTAGACTCTCAGATGGGGGGAGAGGAGATGGGGAGCCGCCACCACCGAATCAGGAGGCAGGTTCCGGGACATCCAGTGCATGACAGGGGCCATGGCACCATTCCGATCCACCCATTTGATGCGGCCGCTCTCGATGGCATCCTTGATCTGGAGGGCTAAGGACAGCGATCCTGCAATCACCAGCACGAGGGTGGTTCCCAGGCGGGTCCTCCCTTTCCAGGCCTTCCACCGGAGAATCCTTTCCCCCAAGATTGTCATGACGATCAGGAGGAGAAAGGGCTTGCCCACGTACCAGATCCACCGGCTGGGAGAGGCGGCATGGCCGGTGATCACCTGCATGTTGGTGCACAGCAATAGGCCACACGCCAGTGAGACCAGCCAGACTCGGCAGGCTCCGCGAGAACCCAGGACAGCCAGAACCAGCAGGGCTGTCAGTGAGAACGAGAACAGAGGGGCACCACTGGTGTCGTGTCCCAGCCTGAACATGAGATCGGGATAAGCGGGGTCAGCCAGGGTGGTCATGAGGTTATGCCAGACGGGATAGGCGGCACCAAGGGCTGCAAGGGTGGCCAAAGTCAGGAAACCAGCCCCGATCCAGTCGCGGCGGAAAATGAGCGTGCACCCCAGCAAAAAGGCATGGATACAGCCCAGGGTCCAAAAATGGGGATAGCCGTAACAGTTGAGGGCCAGAAAGATCGAAAAGGCCACGAGGATATAACGGTGCCGAGACTTCCACCAGCTTGAAAGTGCGGCCTCGAACAGCAGGAATAGGGGGAGTGACAGTTGGGGATGCACGGGACGGAAGGCATACATGCCGATGGTTGTGGTGAGAACCAGAAAGGCTCCCAGGGCCGAGGCCGAGGACCCCATACCTAGAGCCCTTCCCATCAGCCACCATCCCAGACAAGACAGCATGGCGCAAAGGG
Source organism: Planctomycetota bacterium (assembly GCA_050251015.1). Lineage (GTDB taxonomy): Bacteria > Planctomycetota > JBFWNO01 > JBFWNO01 > JBFWNO01 > JBFWNO01. Next base: position 2,026 of record JBFWNO010000010.1, on the reverse strand, counting down.
CGGTGCCAGCCCAATACGTTGAACGGATGTCCAGTCCGAGGACCCGCGATGTCCTACCCCAGATCCATTCCAGCCAACCCGGTCGCACCATGGGCCCTGCGGCATGTTCAGGATGGTTGTGGTTGGACGTCATGGAGTCATGGGCGATCCCATCCGAGATCAGGCCAAGGTAGTACGTGTCATCAAAGGTGTCGGTGGGCAGGAAGGCCTCGGTAAAAGGCAGGGATATCATCCTGTTGTAGTAGGCCAACGGGAACAGGGAGAGTAGACCCAAATAGAGTCCCATGAGCCACAGGGGGGAGATTCTTTGACAAACTGGCATGCCTGCCAGTTTAGCCGAGCTCTGGGGCTCAAGAATCACTGTCTCTACAATCGATATCCTTCATGATGCTCTATATCTTTGTTGCCCCCTGGATCCTCATCATGGGGGGGTTGGCCTGCGCTGTCCTCAACCTGTCAGCCGCCCAACCTCTCTTCGTGTCAGGGCTATTTCTGTTTTTCCCCAGCCTTCTGGTTTTCCTGTTCAGGGCTGTGGGTTGGCAAACAGGGGTCAAGACTCCCGTTTGACCTTGGCGGGTTGAGGACCGACAATCCCTGAACAAGGTGTTGTCCCATCAGTCTCCATCCTCAAACGCCACGATATTCCATCCTCACGCCTCCCGGTGGCGGAGCCCTGCAAATTCTTGAAATCAGGAATCCGGATGCAAAGTTCCGGCAGGAATTCAGCCGCTGTTTCGAACCGCGGGGGGTACCCTCATCCCTATGTCTGGGTCTGCTCCGGCAGGAGAACGGTGAACCCCTTGATGAGGTGATGGTGGAAGAGGCCGAGGGGAACCTTCTCATCCACGCCCATCAAGGACAGGCTGTGCAACAGGCCCTGCTGACCTTCCTGGGGACTTTGGGTGTGAAGGCCTGGGAGCCAATCCAGCCCGGCACCCTCAGGCAGGAACTCGAGTGGGCCTTGGAGACGGCCACCACGGACCTGGCCCTTGATGTCGCCTTGGCCAACCTTCGCCACCTGCCATCCGTCTCGGGAGCCTCGACAGACTTGCTGGCCTCGTATCCCGCCGGGCTCTCCCTATTCCAACCCGAACCGCTTCTCCTGTTCGGCGCCCCCAATGCCGGCAAGAGTACCCTGCTCAACGCTCTAGCCGGGCGGGAGCGCTCGATCGTGAGCATGACGGCAGGGACCACGCGGGATCTTATTGAAGCCTCCATCGAGGTGGGGGGGAGGAGGGTTCTGATCAAGGATGCAGCCGGTGTCCGCGAGACACCTTCGGGACTCGAATCGATGGGAGTGTCCCTGGCCATCCAGGCCGCCCACCATGGCAAGGTCCTCTGGATTGTGAACCCTCACCAGACCCCGGGGCCCCGGCCCCGGTCGGCTGTAGCCCTCGTGCTGACGCACCAAGACTTGGGTCCAGGGACACCCCCGACTTTCGAGGGGCCCATCCTGAGGGTGGGGCGCGGGAATGAAGCCCACGAAGTCAGGACGTTTCTCGAAGGCTCCCACCCCCCCGTTCCCGGAGGCCCCATCCTCTTCACCCAGCGCCAAAAGCAGGTGGTGGAAAAAGCGCTTGCCACGGGGATATGGTCTCAGGCACTCTGGGAGGGAGCATGATCTCCCGCCTGTCTGCGTTCACATCCTTCCTCAAGGGGCCGCGGTTCTGGCCCTTGGTGATCATCCTTGCCCTCCTGCTCCGGGTGTGGGTCTTTGAGGAATGCCGCAGGACGGATCTCCTGGCACTCAACCAATTGCAGGCCATGGACATGGAAAAATTCCTCAATTGGTCGAGGATCCTGGCCGAGGAAGGCCGGTGGCTTTCAGATTTCAGCACATCCGAAACCCAGCGGCCCGCGCCGGTCTGCGCTCCCATCTTCCACCAGGCCCCGTTGTATCCCTACTTTATGGCTGTGGTGTACACGATCACAGGTGTGGATCCCAACTACGGCATCGACACACGGGGATATTGGGCTGTCATCATGGTCCAGATGATCATGGGCCTGTGTCTCCTATGGCCCCTCC